>JAFXOB010000163.1 GCA_017529005.1 Elusimicrobiota bacterium | reverse complement strand
TGTACAACTCTTAAATGTCTCAACTATTACATTGTTTATTACAACTCCCATTATCGCTACTATACTCTCTCTGTTCTCTATACTCCTGGGAACAAATCCGTTTATTACCATGCTCGTAAATATCACCATTGCAAGAGTAATCCTCATTACCCTTGCAGATAACAAATTTTTAATTGATTTTATTTCAACCAATTTTTTCATTTCGTCCCTTTTTTATTTACTTTATACTACACTATTTTTATAGCCTATTTTCTTTGTTTTTTCAATACTTTTTTGCTTAACTTACCTCTTGTTTTCCTAACACTCTAGACTCTTCAACACTTTACTATATTAAATTATATATCCTACATTTGAATTTTTGCTAAAATTATTGTGAAATTTTTGTAAAAGTTATTTATTTATACCTTCTTTTGCCAATCTATCCGCCAAATCATTTTTTTTGTTTCCGGTATGACTATCTATTTTTCGCCATAATATTTCTATATTACAAGATAACACTATTTCTTTATATTCTTGAGCAAGATTGTTTTTTGGTATCCATTTTCCGGTAGCAAAATATTCTATACCCAAATAATCATAATTTATTCTTATTTTTTTAATATTATTTATTTCGCACCATTTTAAAACCAGTATAACAGAATAAAGTTCCCCGCCAAACTGCCTTGTAGATGTATCATCAAGCCTACCTGAAAATTCTTGTATTTTTTTATCACCTAAAAAAATTGCTGCACCATACCCTGTTTTACCATCTATAAAAGAACCGTCTACAAAAGCTTCATAAATACCTGAATCTTCTTTGAATGTTTCAAAACCATTAACTTTGTCCCAACATTTATTTATAATTTCAATAGATTCTTTATCTTTAATATTTGTAGTAACTAAAGAAAAAGATTTTTTTGAAGGTTTATAATAGACTCCTATTTTGCCTAATTTGATCATTTTATTTTTTATATTTATTTGAAGTAGATAATCTCTGAAACATGTATCATCAAAGTCTGCAATCAAATTGTTTTTATTCAATATTTTTATAAACTTGTTCCCGAAAGTTTCCAACTCATTCTTACACATTGTCATTGTTGTTTCTCCAAATAAGAAGCATTTTTTGTTGTTTCTTCTAATCTTCTGTCTTTCTTGTAATTTCCATGCATCCATACTTCTGTACATCTATACTTCAAAATTGCTTTGCAATTTTTATTTGATTTTCCACAATTTATGTAATTGCGGCAGAATTCTAACATTTTTTATTTTCAATGTTGCTATAGAATAAAAATTTAAAACTTTTTGATTTATAATATTATCAAAACTTGAAGGTTGAATAACCAAATGAATATTTTTTGATATTTTTGAAATTAAATTTATTGCTTTATGAAATTCTTTTTCGTTTGTATCTTTTGTTATAACTGTTTTAACAAAAACTTTATTTTTACAAATTTCCAAAAAATTTTTATGTTCTTTGAATAAATCTTTTTTACAAGAGGATTGAAACTTTATATCCATAGATATAACGTCGCAGTATTTATAAATTTTTTTTATTTGTTGTGATAAACTTCCGTTAGTTTCTATATAAATCAAAAATTTATTTTTAAGATAACTTTTTATTAAATTTAAAAGAAAGTCTGCATATATTAACGGTTCTCCTCCTGTAAAAGATATGGAAGGTTTTCGGCCGTAAAAATTATTTTTATTTTTATTATATATATCAATTATATATTCACATAATGCTTGTGTTGTAAAATTTTTTGTTTTTGAATTTATATTTAAAGAGTTTGGTGTATCACAATAATTGCATCTTAAATTACATCCGGAAAAACGAACAAATATTTGTGGTATTCCCGCATATATTCCTTCTCCCTGATATGAAAAAAAAACTTCATCTATAGGGGCAATATCTTTATTTAATTGCCGGATCATCTATACCTGCCTCTTTAAAACCTTTAGCTCTTAATTTACAAGAATCACATTTGCCGCAAGGTTTGTTTTTGCCGTTATAACAACTCCAGGTTTTTTCATAAGGTACTTTTAATCTTGTTCCCAACTTTATTATTTGTGCTTTAGAATATTTTTCTATAGGTGCACAAATTTCTATACCATTTTTTAATGCTTTCATTACTTGCTGCATAGATTTCAAATATTGCGGTGTACAATCCGGATAAGAAGAAAAATCTACGGCATTTATGCCTAAAAATATTTTCTTTGCTTTTATTGTCTCAGCATAAGAAATTGCATAAGACAAAAATATTGTGTTTCTTCCGGGAACATAAGTTGACGGAACAAGACCTTTTTTTATTTGTTTGTGTTCGGGAATTTTTTTACTTTTATCTATTAATGAGCTTGTGTCCCAAGGAATAGATGTTTTTACAATATGATAATTTAATTTTAAACTCTTAGCAAAATTTTTAGCATTGTCTACTTCTTTATTATGTTTTTGTCCGTAATCAAATATTAAGCAATGACAATCATAACCTTTACTCATTGCATAATATAAAACCGTTGTAGAATCAAGACCGCTTGAAAATAATATTATTGCTTTTTGTTTCATAATGATACCACTGCAGAAGACGTTTCACTTTCCCACACTTCAACCTCACAAACTTTTATATCATCTGTTTCAAATATTTTCATTTCATTAAATATAAATGCAGCAATATTTTCAGCCGTAGGATTTATTTTGTCGAAAGGCTCCGTTTCGTTTAAAAATTTATGATCTAATTTTGACATTATTTTATCAAGATGAGCTTTCATATCGGTAAAATCTACAAGCATACCGATTTCATCAAGTTTTGTTCCGCAAAGACAAACTCTAACTTTCCAATTATGCCCATGCAAATTTTCACACTTACCTTTATATCCTCTTAAAGCATGTGCCGACGAAAAATGTTTAAATACCGAAAGTTTATATTTCATACTAATCTATCTCCACTTTATTTACGGTTAATATTTTCTTTCCTAAAAATTTATTACCTATATTTTTAAATTTTTCGGGACCGTCACTAACATAGAACTTATATGTGGCTTTACCATCACCTTTCAACAAATCTTTTTCGACTAATAAATTTTTTACTGCCAATGCAACAGCATTTGCAGAATCAATGATATTTATTTTATTACCTATAACTTTTTTTATTGTACTTTTTAATAACGGATAATGCGTACAACCCAAAATTATTGTATCTATTTTTTTATTTACCAAATCTTTCAAATAAATATTTATAATATCTTCTGTTATTTTACCGTTATTCCATCCTTCTTCAACTAACGGAACAAATAAAGGACAAGCTTTTGAATAACACCTTATTTTATTATCATACTTTTTTATCTCTTTTTCATAAGCACTGCTTTTAATCGTCCCTTCCGTTCCTATAACAGCGATTTTTTTATTTTTAGTATTTTGAGCAGCCATTATTGAACCGGCTTTTATTACACCTATTATCGGAACTTTTATAATTTTCTTTAAAGCATCCAAACTGAATGCAGAAGCCGTATTACATGCAATAACAATCATTTTCACATTATTTTTAACAAGGAATTTAGAAATTTTTGTAGCAAATTCCGTAACAATTTTTTTTGATTTTGAACCATAAGGAACATGCGCCGTATCTCCAAAGTAAATAAGATTTTCCTTCGGCATAAGTTTGGATATTGCAGACATAACAGTAAGTCCGCCAAAACCGGAATCAAAAATTCCTATTGGTCTGTTATTTTTTGTTTGCTTTTCTTGCATAATATTTTTTTACACCTTCATATATTGAATCGGCAGCAGATTTTTGGAAACTGCTCGTATTTAATTTTGACTCTTCCGTATAATTACTTATATATGATGTTTCAACAAGAACAGATGGCATTTGAGTTCCTCTTAAAACATAGAAATTTGCCTGCTTCAATCCTCTATTCGGAACTTTCAATCTTCCGGATGCTTCAGCAGCAATAAAGCTTGAAAGCTCGGAAGATTCATTTATATATTCATTAACAACCATTGACCATAACATATTTTGTAACACCGTCTTTTTCTCATCCGATTTATCTTCCAATGCAACAACGGAGTTTTCTAATGTTTCCGTTGAAATAGCTTCACTGTCAGAAGCGTGCTCAGATAAGAAATATACTTCAAAACCGGATGCATTTCTGTTTAAGTTTGCATTACAATGAACAGATATAAATAAATCCGCTTTATTTTTGTTTGCTATATTTGCTCTTTCAACCAATGGAATAAAAGTATCGTCATCTCTTGTAAGTATAACTTTATAGTTGTTATCTTTTCTAAATACTTTTTCCAATTGTAAAACTATAGCCAAATTAATATCTTTTTCTTTTGTTCCATGCGGGCCTATAGCTCCGGGATCATGACCGCCATGACCTGCATCAAGCACAATAACTTTTGCAGTTTTAGAAATTTCTTTTTCTTTTGGAATTATATCTTTAAAAGTTTCAGTATCATCTATTATTGTATAACTGTCATCTATAATTTGTTCATCACTGACACTTACAACTTTTACTTTTGCAAGTGCTTCCGAATCGTCTTCCTCTTCTTCCAAAACAGGTTTATCATACAATTGAGAATCATTTGCAACAACTCTCTTGTCTATTACGGGAACATCTATATCATCATCTTCTTTTTTATTTTCAACCTGTTCGGTTTTTATTTTATCATCAGATTCTTTTGAAAGATTTTCCGCAATCTCTTTCTTTTCGGCTTTGTCTTCATGTACTGCAGGTTTCTTTTGTTCTTTTTTTGTTTCATCTATAACTTCTTCTTCTACTTTCATATTATTTATTTCACTTGCAACTATTGTTTCCGGTATATAAATATTGCATGGTTTTGCCATGTCTACCGGTTTAGAATGTTCAATATCTATAACTAATTTTAAAGGTTTTTTAAACTTTTTTGCTCTTACGGATTTTGGAGTTTGAGCTAAATTGATTGTAAATACCGCTTCTCTGCCTTTTGTTTCGTAAGAAATATCTTTTATTGCCCCGTTGTTTGCAACAACACTATCCTTATTAATTTTCCCTCTTTGAAATTCAACAATTATGGCATTTTTTGCTTTTCTTATACTATGAGTCATCTTCTCTTCAAGTTCTATAACTATTTCCGTATTATTTTCTTTAGTATAGTATCTTACTGCGGAAATATTTGATTTTGATGTAACATTTAATATTTTTTGTTTTACATCAATATCGGTAACCGTTTCCGAAATTTCGGAAAACTTTTTTAATTCCAAAAGTTCTATAGGAACATAAACCTCTTTTTTTATCATTACAGAAGGTATTTGTAATTTTGTTTTACTCTTGCCGAATGCAACTTTTCTTGAATCATAATATATATCTATGGATTTATTTTTTAGTTTCATTGAAACTTTTTTACTTACGGAATACCATTCCAACCTTGCCTGATAAAATGCAGCCAATTCTCTTAAAGATAAGAAATTACTGTCCGATATTGTGTATAAATTCATACCGTTATAATTTTGACCGTCAAAAATAACATTCAATTTTTGACTTTCAACACTAATATCCGTACTTTTTAATTCATCTTTAGCAAAACCATATACAGATACAAAAACAAACATTAACAACAAAAATTTTATTATTCTTTTCATATTTAAGACCTTAACTAATATAATTATACATATTTATTTGTAACGGTAACGATTTAAACATTTTTTCTTTTTTATCTTTATTTTCAATAAAATCTACAACTTCACCATCTTTTATTGCAACTACTTGATAATTCCAATTATACGGATTACCTTTCAAAATATTTGAAAATATTTTAATATCACATTTTTCACTTTCATTCGGTATGTTTTCAATCAATTCCGCATTATTCGCTAAATTTTTATAAATATAAATATTTTTTTGTGTTACTCTTATTGCAAATTCCCAACTATGTTCCGGAACAACAAAAGCATTTACAGGTTTTAACATTTTTTGCGAACCCGTATAAGCAATATTGTTCATATCTATATAAATATCAATACTATCTACTAATGTTAAATCGACATCCGTCTGAAAACGAACATAGTCGTTATTTTTATAAACGGAAAACATTGTAAAAATATTACTTTCGTTGTTAATAACTATAAAATTATTTTTCTTTATAAATTTACAAATTCCGTCATTTATAACCGAATTGTTTTTATCAACAAGAACATTTTGAAACTCGTTTATGTTCGGAAGTTTTTTATTCAACATTCTAAAAATATTCGTATAAGATATATCAAACATTTTAATTGAGTTTTTATTATTATTTAAAATTCCGTTTATAACATTATAACTATACATATTTGAAAGTTCATCGCACAAAATAGTATATATTTCATCGTTGACTTTATTATTACCATATTCTTCTATTTCTTTGTTTGCCAAATATAACTTTAAGATATTTTCTTTTGGAATATTTTGTAATGTTTTTAATGAAATATTCTTTTTTATGGTTTTAGAATTGTATCCGTAAAATGCTGCATTTATCGGTAACTGAACATCAATTGTATTATTTTTATTGATAAAATTTATAAGAGCTAACATAAATTGTTCATCTTTTATATGCCAAGACGATAATATTATCGGAATAACATTTGCGTTCTCCGCAGAATTAAACCATTGTTTTATTTTTGTATCACTTGTTGTTAAATTTTTGTACGGAACAAATAAAGCAACACCATCTTTTAAAAACAATCCTTTTTGTGTTTCATCCTCCGTCTGTGCCATAGTCCATAAAATATTATATTGATAAAACATTTGTAAAACTTCATCATTAAATGCAGAACCTTTTAAATAAAGACCGTGCTTATATCTTGAAAAAGTATTTCTATAAACTGTTTTATAATTTTTTAAAATATCTTCACAATTTTTTGTTTTATTAAAAATCATTGATGAATTTAAACTTATTTCTTTATATATTAAAGAAAAATAGGGCTCTATTATATTTAACATAGGCTCTATTTTATAAGAATCTATTAAATTTTGAATATTTTGTTTAATATACTTATTTTCATCAAAAGCTGCCGCCAAACAAAACTTATCGGAACTTTCTATTTTTTGAATCACTTTTGCAGAAATACCGTCAAGAGTTTCCGCAAAAAAAACAACCGTTTTATTTTGTGCAAAACAATTAATGGATATGAATGAAAACAATAATGTTATTAAAATGTTTTTTATATTCATATAAACAAATTATATCATATTTAAGAATATAAAATAATTCTTTTATTAAAAAACATACCCTACTGAAAAAGTATATGTTTTATATTCTATATCTATTTTATAATCGGTTGATTTAATTTTCGCACTGCCTGAATGAATTGCACAGGTAAGTTCAAATAAAAAATGATTATATACTATACCTAAACTAATGGAATAAAACAAACCGCCTTTTTCATCGTTAAGATATGTATCGTAATCTGAAACAGGAAAGAAAAAATTATATCCTAAGTTGCCTGCAACATAACCATATTTGTAAGGTTCTGTAGGAATTGAACGAAGTTTTAGTGATATGTAAGCAGGAACAAAATAAACCTTACCGGGAATATCTTGGAGTTCTCTTGAACTTTGTAAATTTGCACCTAATCCGACACCTAACTCATCTATAAAAAAATGATAATATTTTGCACTAAATGTTATTCCTTTTAAAAAATCAGTTTCTTTTTCATGCCCTTTATGTAAATATTCACCGTAAAAATCGTATCCTATTTGTAAAATAGTTTCATTATTTTTTTTCACAACATCGGTATCATTATCAATTACCAAATCCCCACTTTTTTTTTTAGCCTTTTCATCTTCTTTTATTTCTTTTATATCGGATTTGTTCAATTTGATAATATCTTCTTTACAAACAATAAAAACCACATTATCATCTTGATGATGAATATTTCCCTTATATTCCTTACCGTCATTCATCACAACCGTTTCCGCATAACCAATCAAATAAAAACTAAAAACAAAAAATAAAGTAACAATAAAAACATTAATAAACTTTTTCATATTTTACCCCTTATAATAACTATAAATTGTCCATAACCCTATTAAAACAAAACAAATACCGCTGATTAATTTTAATGGTATTTGTTGTAAATATGCTTTAGCAACTGTTCCCGCCAAAACTGCTATTGCAGAAGATAGTACCAATGCCCCCGCCGAAGCTAAAAATATAGCAATTGGAGAAACCTTTGAATCTGTTGCAAATAACAATGTTGCTATTTGTGTTTTATCACCGAGTTCAGCTAAGAAAACAGAAACAAATATCATAAAAATTGTCGCCATTATTCAATCCTCTTAATAATAAATTTATTAAAATAATTTTACAATTTTGTTTAATACCAAACAACTTTTTTAACTATAAAAAAAACATATCAAAACCAAAAGAGTTGATATGTTTTTTTAATATATTTTTTATAATCTAACATTTAGAAACTATTCTTCTATTCTGTATTTAACAGTTTTTGCTTTTACTATTGAAAGTTTATCTATTTCTTTTATTGCATCGGAAAGATTTTCACTTTTTGTTCTGTGAGTCGTAATTATAATAGAAACTTTTTTATCTTTGTTTCTGTCATCCTGATATAAACTTGCTATCGATACACCATGTTCACCTAATATACCCGAAATCTTTGAAAGTACTCCGGGTCTGTTAACTACTGAAAATCTTAAATAATAATCGCTCTTGCTATCACCATGAGGCAAAAATTTAACTATTTTTTTCTTTGAATATACAACATTTTGAACAACAC
>JAFXOB010000162.1 GCA_017529005.1 Elusimicrobiota bacterium | reverse complement strand
GTTTTTATTGTAAATTCTTTCATACCGACAATATTCATTATTTTCGGTAATTCATAAGAATACGATATTGATACTATTGATAATTCATTTGCAGGAATAAATAATCCTTGAACAATATTAGAAATATTTGATAAATTCGTTATATTATAACTGATACCATTATAATCTTTTATATCTACGGTTATATCCTTTATTTTATCTATATCCAACCTTCTGCCTTCTATCATTCTGTGTGTTAAATAATTTTCAATATCTTTTTTTATATCGTCAGAAGATAAATTTGTATTTACTATCATATCAGTACCGTACCTTGTTGCAGAAATTAATTGCTGCCATGTTAAAAGAACTCTTGCAAACCAAACAACAGAAAAAATTAAGACAACTATTACAGGAAAAATAAAAACCGCTTCCGTAAATGCTTGCCCTTTATTACTTTTAAGCATAAGCTATTTTTTAGGTTTTATAATATCAAAGCCGGTATATTTTCTTAAGACTTCAGGAATAACAACTGAACCGTCTTCCTGCTGATAATTTTCAAGAATTGTGGCAAATGTTCTACCGACCGCTACACCGGAACCGTTCAATGTATGAACAAATTCTCTTTTTTTACTTGCAGCACTTTTATATTTACAATTCATTCTTCTTGCCTGGAAATCTTTAAAATTTGAACAAGATGATATTTCTCTATACATACCTTCACCGCTCATCCAAGCTTCCAAATCGTAAGTTTTTGTTGAACTGAAGCCGATATCTCCGCTGCATAAAGCCATAACTCTATATGGAATACCTAACAACTGTAAAACTTTTTCGGCATCATTGGTTAAAAGTTCCAACTCTTTTGCGGAATCTTCCGGTTTAACAAATTTAACTAATTCAACTTTATTAAATTGATGATTTCTTATTAATCCTTTTGTATCTTTACCGTAAGAACCCGCTTCTCTTCTAAAACATGCAGAATAAGAAGCATATTTTATTGGAAGTTGTTTTTCATCCAATATTTCATCTCTATGTAAATTTGTAACGGAAACTTCCGCAGTAGGTATTAAATATAATTCATCATCGGGACATCTAAACAAATCTTCTTCAAATTTAGGTAATTGTCCCGTTCCCCTCATTGAAGCTCTGTTTACCAAATAAGGAGTCATTATTTCCTGATAACCGCTTTGTTTATGAGTATCTAAGAAAAATGTAATAATTGCTCTTTCTAAAGCACAACCTTCATTCTTTAATAATGAAAATCTTGAACCGGAAATTTTCGAAGCTCTTTCAAAATCCAATATACCTAATTTTTCTCCTATTTCCCAATGATGTTTCGGCTTAAAAGAAAATTTTACAGGTTCTCCGACAACTCTAACCACAACATTATCTTTATCACTTTTACCTACAGGCGTTGTTTCGTCGGGAATATTGGGTATTCTTAATAAGAAATCTTCTATTTGATTTTCCACATTAAGTAAAAATTTTTCTTTTTCCTGAATTCTTGTTCTTAATTGTTCCAATTCTTCCAACAGTTCTTTTTCAGGTTCTTTTCCTTCTCTTTTTAACTTTCCCACTGTTTCGGAATCGGTATTTCTTTTTAATCTTAACTGGTCTATTTCCGTAATTATTGCTCTTCTGGTATTATCCCAATCCATCAATTGATCTAAATTAATTTCTTGATTTCTTTTTTTCAGTCCTTCTTTTACAACATCAATGTTTTCTCTAAATAATTTAATATCTAACATTTTTCCCTCTATAAAAAATAAAACGCTGCCAACGAGATTCGAACTCGTGATCCCCGCCTTGAGAGGGCGATGTCCTAAACCGCTAGACGATGGCAGCAGTTTTATTTAAAATCTATATTTATAATGATAAGAGATTATATCAAAATGTTAATAAAAAATCTATTCTGTTGTATGAAAATCTAATAAATAAATTTTGTATAATATAAAAATGAATTTATCTACAGATATAAAATATATTAAAGGTATCGGACCAAAAAGGGCATCGGCATTATCAAAACTTTCAATAAAAAATGTTGAAGATTTAATAACATTTTTCCCGAGAACTTATCAAGACAGAACCCGAATTACAAAAATATCAAATATTATTTTTAATCAACATTATTGTGTTTTCGGTAAAATTATAAACACATATACAAAAAAACTTTCAATGAATCTATCAATATTTTGTGCAGAAATAAGTGACGGCTCGGGAACTATTACCGCAAATTTTTTTAGAAAAGTTAATCCTTATTCAAATTTTGATATATTTGCAACGCTAAAAGCATCATTTAAAATAAATTCTTTTGTTTATTTGTACGGCATATGTGAACTTAAATTCAGGCAAAGACAAATTTCCGTTGAAGACTACGAAATTGTAGAAAATGAAAATTCCGTTCCGGAACAATTTAACAAATTGTTTCCTGTTTACGATTTAACCGCCGGTATAACACAAAAAAATATTTCATCGGCATTAAAACTTGTTCTAAATGATATGGCAAATTTATATCCGGATATAATATCAAACAACGAAAAATATAAAACAAAATTAATGCCGATATCTAAAGCAATAAAAACACTGCATTTTCCCAATTCTTTACAAGAAGCAGAGCTTGCAAGACAATCTTTTGCTTTACAGGAATTTCTTTTATTGCAGATAGTACTTACTAAAGCCAAACAAAAAAATGAAACTAAACCTAAAGTAAACCACTATACAATAACAAAAAAAATATTAACTCCTTTTAAAAACCAATTGAAATTTGAATTTACAAGAGCACAAAAAAGAGCAATAAAAGAAATTTTTAAAGATATGATGAGCAACAAAGCAATGAACAGAATGTTAATGGGAGATGTAGGTTCGGGAAAAACAGTAGTTGCTTTAAGTGCAATACTTCTTGCGGTAGAAAACGGTTATCAGACTGCAATAGTTGCTCCTACGGAAATACTTGCAGAACAACATTATCTTACATTTAAAAATATGCTTAAAGGATTAAATGTAAATATAGAACTTGTAACATCATCAAATTTAAAAACAAAAAAGAAACAAAACGAAATATTGCCTGCCATAGAAGACGGAACGACAAACATTATTGTAGGAACACATTCCGTAATTGAGGACAGAGTTAAATTTAAAAATTTAAGTTTAGTGATAATTGATGAACAACACAGATTCGGAGTACTGCAAAAAGCCAATGCCCTTGCAAAAGGAAATAATCCGGATGTATTAATGATGACAGCCACTCCTATTCCCAGGGGACTTGCAATGACAATATACGGTGAAATGTCGGTAAGCATACTTGATGAGCTGCCGCCTAACAGAACACCTATACAAACTTACTGCTTATCTGAAAATATTGCTTATGATTACGCTTTGGAAGAAATAGAAAAAGGCAATCAAATTTATATAGTTTATCCCCTCGTTGACGAATCCGATAAAATGGAACTGAAATCTGCAACACAAGAAGCAGAAAAATTATCGCAAACCGTTTTTAAAAACAATAAAGTAGCATTGTTGCACGGTAAAATGAAAGCAAAAGAAAAAAATGATGTGATGATAAAATTTAAGAATAAAGAATTTGATATTTTAATATCAACAACGGTTATTGAAGTAGGTATAGATGTTCCTAATGCGACAATGATAATTATTCAACATGCAGACAGATACGGACTTGCAACATTACATCAGTTAAGAGGAAGAGTAGGCAGAGGACAAAAAAAATCTTATTGCATACTCGTATCGGATGCAAAAGGACAAACAGCAAAACAAAGACTACAAATAATGACAACAACTACAGACGGTTTTAAAATAGCATCCGAAGATTTGAAGATGAGAGGGCCAGGAGAATTTACAGGAACCATGCAACACGGATTTCCGGAATTTAAAGCTGGTGATATAATAAAAGATGTAAAACTTATAGAATATGCAAAACAAGTTGCAGTTGATATTATTACAAAAGATACGGAACTTTGTGCACCTGAAAATTCAAATATAAATTATTTGATTAACAACAAATATTCACAACTTTCAAAAATCATTCAGGTAGGATAAAATTAACTGTTAAAAGTTTGTAATGCCGATTTTTTAAACAAGTATTTATCTTTTTTGGAAAGAGCAAAATACTTTCGAGTAACGGACTTATCAACATTTCCATACATAATATTTGGAATTATCAAATAATAAGAACCGAACTTATCTTTGTTAGACTCAACCCATTGTTTTCTTGTATTATAATCAGTATCAAAGATTTTTGTATCTAAATTACTTAAATTATCTTCCCCGTACAAAATTATTTCATATCCCATATTTATTATTTCATTGATTCTTTTTTTCTTGTTATTATTATCTTCCGTTCGCAGGAAAAGATGTTGTTCATCCGCATAAGGAAAATTTAATTCCTTAAAATTTTTAATTGTAGCTCCCTGTACATTTTTGGTTCTGTTTGAGATGTAAAAAATTTCAATATTGTTATCTTTTACAAAATTACAAAAATCAACAGCCCCGCAAACAGCTTTTGCTTGTGCTTTCATACACCATTTTTCAAACAACACGGGATTATACCTTTGTTCTTTTACCAAAGCAGCCTCAAACGGAGAATTATTTAAAACGGTTTCATCGATATCTAAAATAATTGCCTGCTTTTTAGAGTTATCTTTTACGGACAATATATATTTTTTTGCACTGTTATAAGCCTGATAACACAATGCATCATATTCTGCGGAATATTGTGTCCAGAAACAAGAATAAACCAGTTCATTCGGAAAATTTTTATTCCAATAAACAATATAAATTGTTTCCGTAACACAAATTAAAACTAATATAAAAACTAATATTTTTTTTATCATTATTTTTTATTATTTTTGTTCTTTTTTTCTTCTTCTTTATAAGTATTTAACAAAACAAACAAAACACCATCTTTTGTTTCATTATCGCCAAACAGCATATGTCTGTATCTCATAACATTGTCCGGGGTAAAAATATCTTCTTTGTAATGTGAAACATCATTTCTTATATATGCTGCCTGTTTAAAACGTTCTATAATATCTGTATCTTTATCCAACAAATATCTTAATTCATATTTGTTTATTAATTGTGACACTTTGTTTTCGTCTTTTCTAGATGTTTTTTGATCTAACCAGTATCTGTTTCCTAACATTATTTTTCTCAAAAGATGTTCAAAAGCAGTACTCATACCAAGCATTATAATAGACGAAAATTCTCTCACATTTTTATATTTATCGTAACAATATTCACTAAATGCTAATTGATACAATATAGGTGTTTCCAATGCTTTATCGAATATTTCTTTATATTCTGTTCTTTTATTTTCTATTTTTTTTATATCATCATTATTTTCTTGTAAATTTTTAATTTTTTCTTTTAAAATCTTTTTTTCATTTTCTTTTCTTTCTTTTTCTTTTCTTTCTATTTTTATTTCTTCTTTTTTTCTTTCTAATTCTTTTGATAATGTTTTAATATTTTTAACTAATTTAGCTTCCTTTTTTTCTATTTCTTGATCTTGAATACTAATATTGTCATTTAATTTTTGTAATTCCTCTTTACTTTTATTTATTTCATCTTCTTTATCGTTTATATAATCATTCAACAAATTTATTCTTATATTTTTCTTTTTTATTATATTATCTCTATCTTCTACCTTTTTATTTAAAGTATTAACGTACTCTTTCAAAAGTTTTGTACTTTCTGATAATTCTTTTTTTTCTCTTTGTATTTTTCTCATTTCTACAAGAAACCTTGGAATTATAAGCAACATTAAAACAAACACAACATAGAAATTCCAACTTCTCTCCCAATTTCCGTGTTTACCAACACCTAACAAATGATCTTTTCCTGAATTTCCAAAAAGAAAATATATAAAATATAAATTTTTTGTTTTAACTAAATTTTTTACGTTTTGTATAGAATTAGGATTTTTTGAATCTATTATATCAGACAAAGAAAAAGAAATACTCCTAATTAATGCTACAAACCAACCGGGTCTATACTTAGCACCGTACTCTATAACATAATTTCCTATTTTTTCTGATTTATCATGATGTTCATTATAATCATCATAATAATCTTCGTCCCAATACCATAAATATTTATTTTTTTGTAAAGTACTTATATTTTTCTTGGTTGAAAATATTATATTTTGTTTATTATCAGAAGTTTGTTCTTTAACAATTAACCAATGTTTGGATGGCAGTTTTTTAAACAAAGAATTTAAAATTAAAGATAAATTTTCATTATTTATATTTTCTTTTATAATGTTATTGATAATCTTATTCTGAACTACAATTTCTCTCTCCATACCGTCATAATATGAATCGTGACTTATTGTAACCCAAATAATACTTGCAGCTAAAAAAGATAAAATGAAATGCCAACACAATCTTTTCCTGTATTCTTTATACTCAAACCAATAATAAACAATTAAAAAAACAGATATGTAAGAAAAGAAAAATAAAAGTATATATTTTATAAAGTAACCATAGTTAAAATCTGATAATGATATAACAACTGCAAATATAAGTGAAAAACCAATAATCCTAGTTATATAATATAAAGGAATTTTTTGTATTATTAAAGAATTAAATAATACATTAATTTTTTCATTAAAAATTTTTAAAGGTATTAATGATAATAACAATATAATAAAAGCAAATATTACAAATATTACTAACAATAACAATAATATCCACATATTATATTTCTCCCATAAAAATTTTAAACTCTTACTGCATTATACAAAAACTTGTGCATTTCAACTAAAGCAAGAGTATCTTGCTCACAATATTTTAAAAGATTTTGTTTTGTTTCTTTTATTTTTTCGTCGTCGTATAAACCCATAGCCATATAAGCAAAAGCGGACAATGCAACATCACCTTCTCCTATTTCCAATTCATTGTAATTCATTTGAGGAATCATTACAGGTAACACTTTTTTTATTGATGTTCTGCCGTGAAATCTTTTATCGTAATAATTTGTTCTGAGTATTTCTTCAAGATCCACAATTCTTTCCGTTATAGCTTCCAGTTGTTCTGCAAGTTCCGGATAAAGCGCAGCAAGTTTATCTATTATTTGCTTTTCCGCGGAAGAATAAGTAATAATACTTCCTTGTGTTCCTAAAATTTCAATAAGTTTTTTTGCTATCTGCTTTCTGCAATCTTGTTTGTGGTCGGCAATATATTCAAAATGATCCGTAATGTGTTCTATTGCATCACACTTGTGTATTGAATATTGTGTTAAAATTTGAGTATGCGGAGCAATATTATTATATAACGGATATATTGTCATAACAGATTCAAAATCTAAATAATAACACGGAAACACTATCTTATCAAATTCAGTTTTTAGGTTGGAACTTATATAAATTTTATCGTTAATAACGCAATCTTTTACCACTTTTTGCATTTGTGTAAGTTCTGTATCTTCCGGTATATTTTTAACATCATAAATTTTGTTTTCACATAAATTATTAAAGACAAGTTGTGAAAGTCTCGGTAAATCAAAAATATGATATTCTATACCTTCTCCCGTACATTGTTTAAATAAAGCACAATTTTTACAAGGCATTTTAAGCTTTTTTGTTTTAGGTTTTTCAGCAAATAAAATATCTTTTACCGTATCCAATAAAATAGAAAAATCTTCCGCCTTAGTAAAAACATCAAAACTGCACTCAACTTTATTAAACAGTTCTTCTATAGAATTACCTAATCTGAAATCTTTTGATAATAAATAGAGTGTTGCTTTTGATATGGAAGGAATTGTTTTTGTTGCAATCAAGCTTATATATGCCATATCAGAGATATATTTGTGTTTCCACTTATTACCCGACTTAACTTCTATTATTTCCCACAAATTGTTTTCTGTTCTATGTAAAATATCGGCTTTTGCAACAAACCCGTTATATTCAAACACAGGCTCGAAAATAGTTTTTATATTTTTATCTTTAATTAAATTTTTTGTTTGCTCTAATGTTTCTTCAAACTTTCCCGAAACTTGCACTCCGTCTTTGAACAGAAGTTTTGCCATATTATGGATGTTTTTAGCTTCCATAATCAAAAAATCATCACTCAAAGAGGTATCTTTAGGAATAAGACCTCTATATAAATACCATGCATATACAGGGCATTCCAATGTTTTTAAAAAAAGATTTTTATTTATAGATTTCATAACTAATATGATTAACACACTTACAGAAGTGTATTGTTTTTTTCATCCAACTGTCTTTTCTTCTCTTCCAAAGCTTCTAAAACACTATACGGAACTTTCATTTTTCCCATTAACGGTGTTGCTTCTTTACCATAAGCACCATGACAATCCGAACCACCGGTTGCTATTAAATTCATTTCATCTGCAATTGATATAAATTTTTTTACAATATGTTGAGGATGACTTGTATGCCATGCTTCTATTCCCATAAGACCGTCGTTAATAAGTCCTTTAAAAATATTTTTATTGCTGTAATGGCCATAATAAGGATGTGCTAATACAGGAATTCCACCTGCTCTTATGATAAGAGAGATTGCATCTTTAGGTGATATATAATGTTTAGGGACATAAGCGGGTTTATCCAATCCCAAATATTTTTGAAAAGCTTCCGAAATGGAAGAAACATAATTTTTTTCAAGCATTGCCTTTGCAAAATGAAGTCTTCCTATAACTTTCTCACCTAAATTTGAAATTAATCCTTCAGGTTCCAATATTATATTTAAGCTTTTTAATTTCTCAAATATATCTTTTGCTCTTTGCATTCTGACTTTTTTAAATACGGATAAAGCCTCATTGAAAGATTTAGACTTCCAATTTACATAATAACCAAGTATATGCATTTCCGTTTTTGTTATATTATCCAACTCCGCGGACAATTCTATACCGGATATAACCTCTACTCCGTATTTTTTCCCGGCATCAACGGCTTCCTGTACTCCGTCAACCGTATCATGATCGGTAATACTTATTGCTGAAAGCCCGATTTGTGCGGCATATTCTACAACTTGTGTCGGTGTAAAAACTCCATCTGAATAATTAGTGTGTATATGTAAATCAACAAAAAATTCTTTTTGAGACATTTTTATAACAACTCCGATGACAATGCAGCAAGAACACTTCTTTCGCTCTTAGAGAACATTAAATGCCCAAATACAGATTGTCCTTTAAATCTGTCAACTAAATAAGTTAACCCGTTAGATGATGCATCCAAATAAGGACTATCTATTTGGTAAGGATCTCCGGTTAAAACAATTTTCGTTCCGTTACCTGCTCTTGAAATAATTGTCTTTACTTCATGAGGTGTCAAATTTTGAGCATCATCTATTATTATATATTGTTTAGGCAAAGATCTTCCTCTTATATATGTAAGAGAATCCACTTCTATTTGCCCCGACTCAAACAAATAATCAATTTTTTCATCCACTTTTGCATCTTCATGACCTTTATCCATTAAGAATTCAAGGTTATCGTTTATTGCACCCATCCAGGAAGATAGTTTTTCTTCTTTCGTCCCGGGCAAAAATCCGATATCCTTTCCCATAGGAATTATTGGTCTTGCAATATACAACCTTCTAAACTGTCTTTCTTCTACGGTTTTTTGAAGACCGGCAGCAAGTGCAAGTAAAGTTTTCCCTGCACCCGGCAACCCTATTAAGGTAACCAAAGAAACATCATCACATAACAAAAGTTCAAATGCAAATCTTTGTTCTATATTTAATGGTTTTAAGCCCCAAGGTTGAGAATTTATATGAAATAACGGTTGTATAATCTTTTTATCGGCACAATATTTTCCTAAAGCACTTTTTGATGTACCGTTTTCATCCTTTAAATATACAAACTCATTTGCATAGAATTCGGTATTTTTAGGAACATCTACTTTACCGTTTTTATAAAACTTATCTATTTTATCAGGTGAAACCAATATTTCTTTCCACCCTCTGTAAATTTCGTCTATTTTAACTTTGGATTTTTCATAATCTTGTGTTACAATGTCTAAAATTTCCGCTTTAATTCTTAAATTGATATCTTTTGTTATGAAGATAACATTCTCGCCTTTTTGTTTAAGATATAATGCTATTGATAATATTTGATGATCGGATTTAGAAACACTAAATTCTTCCGGAAAATCTACTTTATGAATCATTTCTATAACAAGAGTTCCGCCGTTTTTTAAAGGAACCCCTTGTGTTAATTTTCCTTTTGCTCTTAAATCATCTAATCTTCTAGAAATTAATCTCGCACCTCTACCTCTTTCATCGTTAAGTTTTTTAAAATTATCTAATTCCTCAATTACAGTTAAAGGAATAACTACTTTATTATCTTTAAAAGCAAACATTGAATCAGGGTCGTGCAACAAAACATTTGTATCTAATACAAAAGACTTTATAGCCATACTATCCCCCTTTCTAAACAAAAAAAATTTAGTAATCTTATCATATATTATAACCAATTTTCATTGAAAAAACAACTAATATTTTAT
>JAFXOB010000161.1 GCA_017529005.1 Elusimicrobiota bacterium | reverse complement strand
GACTTCAATATTATAATATTAACTCTTCTGTTCTGTTCTCTTCCTTTAGCAGTTTTGTTTGATGCTATAGGATTTTCCTTTCCGTAACCGACAACACTCAATCTTTCTGCCGGAATACCATGTTTAACGAAATATATATATACTTCTTGTGCTCTGTCATAAGACAATTGTAAATTTGCTTTTTTGTTACCTGTAGAATCGGTATATCCTTCTATTAATACCTTATTTGCGGGATATGCATTTAATAAAGATATTGTTTCATCCAAAGAAGCCGTTGCTTCTTTTTTCAAAGTAGATTTTCCCGTTGCAAATAAAATATTACTTGATAAATTAACAACCAAGCCTCTCGGCTCTTCTTTTACAACAATTTCAGAAAGGCTTCCCGATACTTGTTCAATAGCCGTAAAACTTATTGACATTGTTGCTCTGTTACCAAAAACATCCGTAGCTGTCAAAACAGCTCTATATTCTCCTGCAGGAATTACCATACCGTAAACATCATCTTTACCGTCCCACCTGACTAATTGCGGAATAACTTCAGCATCATCAAACTTCCATTCTTTTATAAGTGTGCTGTTGTTACCGAAATTTATTATTTTTAAATTGGTTTTTGTTTTATCTATTTTATTTTCATCACCTATTGTGAACCTGAATGACATATCTTGAGAAAATTGATTTTTTTCTTTATCAATAAATGCAACATCGTTGGATGACGATAAAGATAAATAAGGAGGTGTTACATCCACAAAAATAGGACCTTTTTCGATTTTTATATTTTTCTTTTTTGATGATACCAAAAATTCATATCTGTATGTACCGTCAACAATATTGTCTTTCTTATTTTTTCCTTCCCATACTATTTCTTTTGGAATTTCTTTTTCACCGGAAAATCTATCAAAAACTTCATTTGTTTGTGCATTTATAATATTTAATTTCCAATTCTTTACTTTAATCTTGTCCTGTAAAAGAGAAATTTTAAAAGAAATTTTTTCATAAATTCCGTCACCGTTCGGAGACAACATATTACCATCCGTATCTATTGAAACAAGGTCTACATTTTTTTGTTTTTCGGAATATATATATGATACGCTGAACAACAATAATATAAACGATATAAAAAATATTTTTTTCATTTTTTTACTCAAATAAATCGGGAAAGGTGCTTTTATAAGCACCAAACCCGATTTTTATTTATAACAAAAATTTTATTTCTTTTTTGCTACTTTTTCTTTTGCAACTGCTTGTGCTGCCGCAAGTCTTGCTATAGGTACTCTGAAAGGTGAGCAAGAAACATATGTCATTCCGATAGCATTGCAGAATTCAACAGATTTAGGTTCTCCGCCGTGTTCTCCGCATATACCAATCTTCATATCTTTTCTTACTTTTCTTCCTTTTTCCAATCCCATCTTAATCAATTGACCAACACCTTCCTGATCTATTGTTTGGAAAGGATCTGCAGGAATAATTTTCTTTTCCTGATAGTCGCCCAAGAAAGCACCTACATCATCTCTT
>JAFXOB010000160.1 GCA_017529005.1 Elusimicrobiota bacterium | reverse complement strand
TAATAAAGATGATAAACGATAACGGAAAAAAAGTATTTTTAGATTTAAAGTTTCACGATATTCCTGCAACCGTTCAAAGAGCGGTTCTATCTGCAAGAGATTTGGGAGTTTACAGTTTAACCGTTCATTCTTGCGGCGGGGAGGAAATGTTAAAACTTGCAACATCTGTAGAAAACAGACCGAAAATTTGGGCGGTAACGGTTTTAACAAGCCAGGTTACAACCCCTGAAGAAGTTGTGAGAAGAGCAAAACTTGCTAAAGAGTGTGGTGTTGACGGTGTTATATCGTCACCGCTTGAAATAGAAACAATAAAATCAAATTGCGGTAAAGATTTTGAAGTTGTTACTCCGGGAATAAGACCTGTTAAAGTGCAAGATGACCAAAAAAGAGTAGCAACTCCGGAAAGTGCAGTTAAAGCGGGAGCAAATTTTATAGTTGTAGGAAGACCTATAATTCAGGCAGAAAATCCTGTAGAAGTTGCAAAAAATATTTACGAGTCAATTAAGGGGATATAAAATGGAAATGGAAGAGATGAAAGAGTTGTTTAAAAAACATAATGCATTATTAAACGGTCACTTTTTGTTATCGAGCGGATTACATTCAGATACATATTTTCAGTCTGCACTTATATTGCAACATCCGGAAGTTGCACAAGTGTTGGCACAAAATTTGAAAGAAAAAATTTCACAAGTAGTAAAAAATATAGATGTTGTAGTTTCACCTGCCATGGGCGGAGTAATAATCGGTCATGAAATGGGCAGGGCATTTGGAACAAGAGCAATATTTACCGAAAGAGTTGACGGTAAAGTTACATTAAGAAGAGGTTTTTCGGTTAGCAAAGGTGAAAAAGTTCTTGTAGTTGAAGATGTTATAACAACAGGTCTTTCTACAAGAGAAGTTATAGAAAGTTTAAAAGAAACAGGTGCCGAAATTGTTGCAGTATGTTCATTGGTAGACAGGAGTGCAGGTAAAGTAGATTTCGGTGTTCCTAGATTTTCATTATTAAGTTTGGAAGTTAAAAGTTATAAACCGGAAGAATGTCCTTTATGCAAAGACGGTTCAAAACCTGTAAAACCGGGTAGCAGGAAATAATTTTTCATTATTGGATTTTTATGATTGGAAAAAATTTGTTATGTTTATTAGGAAGAAAATTTTTTAGTGGGCCACGATTGAGAAAGATAATTGATGAATTTGTCGTGTATAAGAATATTAAATTTGTAAAATTTAGCAAATAGGTTTAATTTAAAACTTATTTGCTTTTTTTTTATTTATAAAAATAAATTCATAATATAGGAGTTAAAATGAAAAAGAAAAAAACAGCGGTAAAAATTTTGGCAATATTTATTGCAATGTTGCTTGTAACACCAACACAATTGTTTGCCGTAAGCGGATTGGAAACGGCAATAAACGGTTCGGACAGCACTTACACAATGACACAGCCTCAACAAATAAGTGCAAACTTAAATGAACTTAACAGGGATTTTACGGTAGAAGCAAACAATCTTGCTATTGCCGGAGAAAATCATTCCGGTTTTAAAATCAATACCGATTCAAATTTTGTTTTAAATAATACCGGTCAAACTTACGAGTTTAGTTCCGAAAACGGCGGTGTTATTTTTGTAAATGACAATGCAACTGCAGCATTGTATGGTAGTGATAACGGTGTAAGTTTTTTTGATAATTCCGCAACCGGTAACGGTGGTGTTGCTGCCGTAACAGGTGACAGCTTTTTTCTTTTACAAAATGCAGGTTATGTATTAGGAAACAGTGCAGGCGGTAACGGCGGTGTAATTTATGCAGATAACGGAGCAACGGTTTCCATAGTCAACACTTCCATGACCGATAACAGTGCACAAGGTCAAGGCGGTGCCGTTTATGTTAAAGATTCTAATTTAATAATTTTGGCGGAAATTGATAATACCATAATGATTCTTGATAATAGCGGTGCCGATATTTATGCAGACAATTCCATTGTGGATTTAAGTACACAATCTTCCGGAGAAATATTTGTTGAAACCGTTAATTTAACAAATTCTTCTTTATTAAATAAAACAGGTAATGTTTCAATAAGAAATTTATATGTTGAAGATTCTTCCGTAAATACAGCGGACGGATTAGTTACAACAGTCGCGGAAATTGAAAATTTGAATGTTTTTGGAGACTCAAGTTGGTATTTGGACGCGGACTTATCTTCCGGTTTATCCGATAGAGCAATAACGGCAGGAGGTTCGGGAACATTAAATCTTTATATTAATCCCGTAATATTGGGAGATTATGATACCATAACAATTTTTGATGATTATGCAGGTTTAACTGCAGAAATTGAAACTCATACAACACAAAGAGGTTCGCAGGCTTATTCTTTTACATATAGTGACGGACAAATATATGTAACCGAAGAAAGAGATGACAGAATGACATTAAATGAAGCTGCCAAAGCTTATGAAGATACTACTTTTAGACCGGAATCAGATTATACGATTGTTACCGAAGATGTCGGAACATTAAACAACAACTTAAAAATAGGTATCGGACAAAAAGTTATTGACGGAGATGGACATTTGGGAATTATAACCAACGGTAAAACTTTTACGGTTAGTGAAGGTAACAGATATTTTCACGGCATAATTAAAAATTTTAATGCCGGAACAGGTAACGGCGGTTTTATAAATGTTAATGATAACGATACTTTGAATTTGAGTTATGTTCAATTTTCAAGTAATAGTGCGGTAAACGGCGGAGCAATTTATTTAAGTTCGGCAACGGCGGATTTATTAAATGTTTATGTTACAAATAACAATGCATCCGGACAGGGCGGCGGTATTTATGCAAAAGATTCTACCGTTACTATACATTCAACCGGCGGTGATCACAGTTGGGATATGGTAGTACAAGATAATATGGTTAACGGAGAAAATAACGATATTTACAGTGATCATTCATCTTTTACATTGTATGCAAGAGAGGCTTTAACTTATGTAGGTTATATGACTGCAGTTAATAATTCAACAATAACCGTAAATGGTGCTCCGCAGAGCGGCAGTACGGTTGAACTTAATACATTAAATTTGGAAGGTAATTCAAATTTAGTATTCACGAGAGGAAGCAAAAATCAAGCCAATTTTTATACAAAAACATTGAACTTAAATTCTTCAAATATTTACTCTCAAAACGGTTATATTGATACAAATACCATACATATCAGTACAATAAATGTTTCCGGAAATTCCGCATGGTATTTGGATACGAATTTATCTACTTTTGATACGGACAGTTTGGGAACGGAATTTTTGCACGGTTCAAATTTATCTTTATATATTAACATACTTGACGGAACGAATATGACCGGTTCAATAACTGTGTTCGGCGATACGACAATAATTGATGACAATTTGGTTATAGCTCCTACGGAATCGGTTTACGGAGATTACAAATATACATTTACACAAGATGAAACTAATAAAGGAGTATTGAATTATACATCAAGAGAGTTCGGAACATTACCGGCTGCAATTGCCGATGCAACAATATCTTCTTATACATTACAACCTGTAAATACTGTAACAAAAGCATTGGGAACATTAGCACTTACAGAACAGGGAATAAGAGATTTTACGATTATCGGTAACAATTCCGTTTTAAATTCTGCAGGTGAAAACAGAATGGGCGTGGTTATTGAAGGTTCGCAGGATAAGTTCGGTACAAAGTTTACCGTTCAAGATGCTCTAAGTGTAAGCGGTTTTGCAAATGTAGCGGAAACTGCAAAAGGAAGTTTTATATCAGCACAACAGGCAGATATTTCAATAATAAATTCATCAATAAATAACAGTTCCGTAACAGCTACCGGAAATCATCCGCAAGGTTATGCACAAGGCGGAGCAATTTATATAGAAAATGATAAAGAAGATGAACAATTACATACTACACAAATTAAAGATTCTAATTTCACATTAAATTCAGCAACTTCAAATAAGTCTTATGCACAAGGTGGTGCAATATATTCAAGATTTAACAATTTAAATATTGATAATACAGTATTTAGCAGTAATACTGTACAAGGACTTAATAATTATACTGCCGGACTAAAGTATGGTGCGGCACAAGGCGGAGCCGTTCATTTTGAAAATAATAAAATAGGCGGAGGTGTTGTATTAAAAAATGTAACACTTTCAATAAAAGATTCTATATTTGAAAACAATGTTGCAATTTCTACAAAAGCTGCAGCTTACGGCGGAGCATTAAGTATTGTAGGAAACACAAATGTGGCAACTAATGCAACAATAGAAAATACAATATTCAGAAACAATAATGTTACGGGTAAAGACAGTTTTAGCGCAAAAACTATAGGTGCTGCAATTTATAATGAAAATGCAATTTTAACATTAAAAAATGTAACTTTTAGCAGCAATACTGCGACGATTGGAGAAAATACCGTTTTTTCCGATATTGCAAATGTCGGTGATAACGGAGTATTGATATTTGACGGAGGAACAACATCTTTACAAGGCGGTATTACTAACGGTGATACTTCCGGCGGTGCTACGGAAAAGGGCGGTTTTGTTTTTGTTAAAAACGGAGCCGAACTGACATTTGAAAATACTGCAACTTTAATACAGGCGGATTTGATTATAGATGAAACAAGTAAAGTAGTTGTAAAGTCTGAAGGAACAGACAATTTGCTTCAAAGATTAGCAATTTCAAAAGGCGGCAGTTTGACATTAAATTCCGATCTTGCATTGGCAATGCATGCAGATTCCGGAGACAGTGAAAATAACGGAACTATTACAAATACGGGTAGTTTTATTGTTGGTAAAACAGGTTTTTATAATAAAATATTTACAAATAACGGTTCTATTCTCGGTGACGGAACAACGACTGTAGTATCCGGAATTGTTAATAACGGAACAATTGAAAATGATATAGTGTTAAGTAATATAAGTTCAACTTTAACTTCAAAATATTCTTCGTTAGGCGGAAATGTTACAATAAACGGTTCAAATGCAAAGTTTTATATGACAGGTGATGCCAACTTAAAAGAGGCAGATAAAATTTCCGGAAACGGCGGCAGCTTATATATTTCGGGAAATGTAGTTTCCAATGCGGATTTAAATTATTCCGGCAGAGTATATTTACAAGATGGTGCAAAATTAACAAAAGGTATAGGAAACATTTTCCAAACAAATGCTGTAGTTGTAGGTGAATCGGATGAAAATAATGCGATTGTAACATTAAACCTTTTAAACGGAACACAAGATAATATAACTTATAATGATTTTACCATTGCAAGAAACTCTTTATTAAAAATTGAAATGGATTGGAAAGACAATTTTACCGTTGATTCAATAGCTGTTTTAGGGGATGTAAATCTTTCAAAACTTGATATATCCGGTATAGATGATGACTCTTACGAGTTTGCTAAAAATATTAAAAATAAAATTAAGTTAACGGATATAAATCTTATTACTACCGAAGGAAATGCTAATACCGTTTGGTACGATAAGAGTTCCGGAGTGTTGAGTGCTTTTACCGCAACATTGAAAAATATTATTTCAAAAATTTCCGCTGCGGCAGATCCCGATGGTTCTTATAATTATGCATTAACTTCAAATGAAGCCGGCAATTCTAACGATGCAATTATAGGTGAAATGAAAATTACAGGTAACGGGAACTCTATTATAAATGAAGGCCTTATTGTAGGTGCAAGCAGTGACAACAAAGCTTCCGTAGTTTTGGAAGATACAAATATTTCCAATGTGAAAATAAAACAAGAAAATACAGGTGCAATAACCGTAAATGAAAACAGTGACATTATTATCAGAGCGGAAAATCAAGATGTAAGTTTGTCCGGAACACAAATATCCGGTAAGGCAACAGAGAAAAATGCCGTTTACTTGAATAAAGGTGATAACAGAGCTGTGGTTACATTCCAGGCAAATAACGGTAATGTTA
This sequence comes from Elusimicrobiota bacterium, assembly GCA_017529005.1. GTDB lineage: Bacteria > Elusimicrobiota > Endomicrobiia > Endomicrobiales > Endomicrobiaceae > Ruminimicrobiellum. The sequence goes on along the minus strand of JAFXOB010000160.1, from coordinate 1,222 downwards.
TCACAATAGACGATTCAATAAGTTCAAATGATATAGTAAATGAAGTATATTTTATGGGTGGTATTGTAAACTTCAACGGTAACTTTAATAATGTTACGGCAGACGTTTATGATGGTGTTGAATTAACTCGCGGTGGAAGTGATAAAAATATCAATTGGACAATAGCAGACGGAACATTATCTTACAAAAAAGATTCTTATTTAAGTGATAACGGAAACTCAATTACTTTTAAACCTGTTAGTGACACAAATACAGGAACATTAAATTTGATAAACGGAGAAGCTTCAACTTTTTCACTTGAAAGTATAACAATAGATACTTATAATTCCGGAGCAAACTTAATGTTGGATGTTGATTTGAAAAATAAAAAAATGGATAATTTCGGTGACACGCCTATAACATATGTACAAGGTAAACTTAACATATCTAAATTGAATTTAGTATCGGATGCACAAGAAATATCAACAAAAATTAATTTTACGAAAGATGAAACTTTACTTTCAGCCGTTGATTATACCGGTGAACAAAAGTTGGCATATTCGGCTTTATATGAATATGATGTAAATTATGATACAACAACAGGTAATTTCGGATTTATTCGTTCAGGAAATTTCAATCCGGTAATAAGTGAAGGTATAATAGCAGCTGCCGTTGGCGGTTTTATAACACAAACTGCAGTAACAGATCAAATATTTTCAAATGTAGATACAAAAGTATCAAATAATAAAAAAGCTCAATCAAAAGGTTTATTGTATGCTTCAACTGCAAAACAAGCTTTTGAAGGACAAAACAGTATAGAAAGAAGTTTGTGGTTAAAACCTTATGCAGGGCAGGAAACCGTAAAATTGGGAGATGCAAAAGTTGATAACACGGCAATAGGTACACTGGCAGGTATAGATTTACCTATAGATGAAGAAAAACAAGTATCTTTCTATTTAGGTTATGCAGGCAGTAACCAAAAATATGAAGATATAAAAATAAGTCAAACTGGTTATATAATAGGTGCAACAGGAATGATGATAAAAGATAATTGGTATGCAGGTTTAACTGCAAACATAATATTTAATAAAGCTTCATCGGAAAGTAATTACGGAACGGATGATTTTGATATGAATATGTATTCATTAGCAGGTAAAGCAGGTTACAATTATGAAATAAATAAACAGTGGACTTTGGAACCGAGTTTGATGATTATGTATGGAGGCATAAACAGTGCAAGTTA
>JAFXOB010000159.1 GCA_017529005.1 Elusimicrobiota bacterium | reverse complement strand
TTGAAATTGAAAAATTTCTGGTGACTATACCTGTGAGGTCACACCCGATCCCATTCCGAACTCGGAAGTTAAGCTCATATGGGCCGATGGTACTTGGACCGCAGGGTCCCGGGAGAGTAGGTCGTTGCCAGATTCTTTATACAAAATAGACATACAAGAAATTGTATGTCTATTTTTTTTTGTCAAAAAATATCCATACATTTTATATCGACTATAATATTTTGGTTATAATTTTGCAACTAACTCAATTGAGTACCGCTTCGCTTGTAAATTTTATATTGTAAAAATTAAGTTTTATTTATATAATAATCTTCGATAAATTTTATTGGAGTAAAAAATGAAAAAAATTTTGATTTTTGTAGGTATGTTTGTTTTGGCATTTAGTCTTGTATCTTGCGGTGGCGGTGGAGGCGGAAATTCGTATATGTATGAGGTAATATTAGATGTTCTTGGAGATCCAACTTGTCCGGTCGGAGAAGGTAGAGAATTTTTAGTAAAATTGATAAAGAATGGTAAAGAGGTAGATCCCGGTGATGTTACAATATCTACTTTTAAAGATTCCGGTATTGGACAGTTAAGAATATGGAATGATGGTGGTACAATCGATATTAAAAGTGATAAGATTACTAAAAAATATGGCGAAATTACAGGTTGCAAAGTGGGGGCTGTTTCGGGAGCCGGACAATTTGGACTTACAGCTACATATCAAGGAATTACTATTAAAGAAACACTTAGTACAAACTAATCTTTTATTTATATAATAACTAATTTATTTCGGAGCAAAAAATGAAAAAAATAATAAGTTTTATAGTGTTTTTAAGTTTGTTTTGTTGTGTCGGTATTTTTGCAGACGATAAAATTCAAAATAAAGATAATAATGAAGAAATAAGTAAAGAAGAAATGGAAAAGGCGGAAAAATATGTTGAACAGATGACATCTTTTGCTGCAACATTTATGAACAGTTTTAAAAACTTTTTTGATCAAGATGAAAAACAAGAAATTGTAAATAAAGATGAGAAAAAATTAAGCGGAATAACATTGTTTCCTAAAAAGAAAGAAGGTGAAGTTTTAGCAAAGGGAGAGTTAAGAATATTTCAAGTTTTAAAACCTAATATTGCTCTTGTAAAATCAGGAACATTTCCTAATGAAATGTTGATGCTTCTTATCGGTGAAGACGATGATTTATATTATGATAATCAAAAAATAAATATGCCTAAAGAAAAATCCGCAAAGCAGGTTGGAATATATCAATATAATACAAAAAGCGGAGAGTTAAAAACGATTCCTGCAGTAAAAATTAAATAATTATGATTAAAAATATTTTTATATCTGTAAAAAATTTTTTTGTTGAAATGACAAAAATTATCATAAAAGAAGATGTTTTCGGATCTGCTGCAGAAATGTCGTATATGTTAACGTTAAGTGTGTTTCCGTTACTTCTTTCTTTTATGGCAATATTTTCTATTTTAGGAAATACTGCATTTGTAAATGAAGCATTAAATACTCTTTCTCAATTTGCACCTGCAGAAGTTATCGTCGTAATTCAAACGGTTTTAAAAGAAGTTACATTATTAAAAGGTTATTCTTTGGTTGCAATTATAGGTTTTTTAACAACACTTTATCTTGCATCAAATTCAATATCGGTTATAATAAAATGTCTTAATAAATCCGACAAAATTCAAGAAACAAGAGGCTTTATACATACAAAAATTTTGGCAATATGTATGGTTTTTGTTTATGTTATATTTTTATTTTTTAGTGTTAACCTTATAATTTTCGGACAATCAATTTTAAATTTAATTACAAAATATATTCATATTATTCCTATGGAAGTATCTCAACTTATTTTGTTTTTAAGGTGGCCTGTAACATTTGTCTTAATATTTATTTTGGCAGCAATAAATTATTATGTTTTACCGGCTAAAAAAGTAAAAATAAAAACAATAATACCGGGCGCAATATTTTTTACTGTTTTTTGGTTATTAGGTTCGTGGTTGTTTTCAATATATATAAACAATTTCGGATCATATAATAAAGTTTATGGTTCTATTGCAGCGTTTGCAATTTTAATGATTTGGCTTTATTTTACGTCAATAATTATTTTGGTTGGCGGAGAAATAAATAATTATGTTTTTGATAAATATGCGGCAAATAAATGTTTAGAGAATTCTAAATAAAAATTCTGTTTGAATTTTTATATATAAAATTATAAAATCTATAAAAATAATTTTAAGAAAGGAGAGAAGTAAAGATGAAAAAAGTATTAGCTTTGTTAGTTTGTGCAGTATTGGTTAGTGCATGTACAACACCAGGTAAAAAAACAGCAATAGGTGCAGGAGCAGGTGCAGCAATAGGAGCAGCAGCAGGCGCAATAATTGCAAATAATACCGGTGGAAAATCTTCAGAAGGTGCTATTTATGGAGCATTGGCAGGAGCAGCAGCAGGTGGTTTGATTGGTAACTATTATGATAAACAAGCAAAAGAGTTAGCAAAAATAGCTGATGTTAAAAAAACCGAAAACGGAATTGAAGTTACATTGAAAAACGATATTTTGTTTACAACAGGCAGTGCAGAATTATCCGCAGCAGCAAAACAAACACTTACGGATTTGAATACTGTTTTGAAAAAATATCCTGAAAATATAATACAGGTTCAAGGTCATACAGATTCAACAGGAACTCAAGCTTTCAACCAAACATTATCAGAAAAAAGAGCAAAAGCTGTATATGATTATATATTGGCTAACGGATTACAAACATATGGCTTAACATATGTAGGTTATGGTCCTAACCAACCTGTAGCATCAAATGATACAGCTGAAGGTAAAGCAAAAAACAGAAGAGTTGAATTAAAAATCACAGCAAATAAAGATTTAGTAGAAAAGAATAGACAATAATATTTAAATTAACAAAGAAGCAGATATTCAAAAAATATCTGCTTCTTTTGTTTTTATATTTGAAATATGAAATTGTTTAAATTGATAAAACTAAAAACAAAACGATTATTA
>JAFXOB010000158.1 GCA_017529005.1 Elusimicrobiota bacterium | reverse complement strand
TAAACGAATTAGTTGAAAATTTATTTTTAAAAGATTTTGAAGTGTCTGATAAATATGAAGAACCTGTAGATATACCGTTTATATACTACTTAATTTAACGATAGAAGATTGTAAGTTAATAAACAGGAAAACCTTTCTTAATATACCACAAAGCATCTTCAGGTTTCTCTCGAAGCGTTATCATAAAGTTATAAACTCCCAACCCTTTCATAAAAGGAGCAAGTTTAGCGATATCTTTAGCGGTATATCCTTCAATCTTAACCGGATTTTCTGTTTCATATTTTCGGGTAACAATCCACTTCTCAAATTCCAAACAGATGTCCGGATATTTTGTAATTTTAGATAAATTGTATTCTAAACGATCAGGTTTTAATTTTACTTCTTTTTCCATGTACTCTTTCAATGTGTTTATTGTTTTTTTGCTTAATTTGATTTCAGTGTGTGTGTCTTCAGAAAAACTTAAAGGCAAGAAAAACAACCCAATTATAAACATTATCAATAATTTTTTCATATTATTGTCTCTCCAATTATATATTGAAAAGGCTCTCCTTTTATTTTATTTTAAAACAATTTATAAATCAATAGTTTTCAATATTTTTAAAGAAGAAAAAAATAGGTATAATAACAGAAGATTGGATGATTAGATGATTGGAAGATTGGAAGTTAAACTGTAAAAATTGCAAAGCAAATTTTGATATTTAATTAGAAAATTTTGTTTTACAAAGTTTTACATTAAACTATAAGCCATAAGCTAACAAACTCCGGAGGATTTTTTGTGGAAAAAAAGAGAATAAGTTTGGCGGATTTAGATTTGTTAAAAAAAAGTTTTAGACAGAGTGGACTACATACTGTATGCCAAGCTGCAAAATGTCCGAATATAGGTGAATGTTTTAAACATAAAACAGCAACTTTTATGATATTGGGCGATGTTTGTTCAAGAAATTGTGCTTTTTGTGCCACAACACACGGAAAGCCTTTAGATATAGATAAAGAAGAACCTTCAAAATTGGCAAATACAATAAAAAATTTAGGCTTAAAATATGTTGTTATAACTTCGGTTACAAGAGATGATTTATTTGATGGTGGAGCTGAACATTTTAAAAATGTGGTTAATAAAATACGAGAAGAAATACCGAGTATAAAAATAGAATTGTTGGTTCCCGACTTTAAAGGTGAAGAAAAAAGTATAGATATTGTTTTATATTCTAAACCGGATGTTTTCGGACACAACATAGAAACTGTACCGGAGTTATATAAATTTAGGAAATGGGCAGATTATAACAGATCTTTAAATGTCTTAAATTATGCAAAGAAAAAAGGATTTATCACAAAAACAGGAATAATGTTGGGACTTGGTGAAACCGAAGAACAATTATTAAATGTTTTTAAAGATTTAAAGAGAATAGATTGTGATATCTTAACCATAGGACAATATCTGAAACCATTAAAAGATAATGCAGACATGGTTAAAGAATATAGTAATGAAGAATTTGAATATTTAAGACAAAAAGCATTAGATGCAGGTATAAAAACTTGCGTATCGGGAAAATATGTAAGAAGTTCATATTTTGCAGAAGAAACATATCAATTTGCAGAAAGCAAATTGGAGTAAATTTTGAAAAAGATTGATTTGCTGATCGACAATAAAGAATATAAAGATGTTTGTGTTGCAGAATCTTTTTTTGATAGATTTAAAGGCTTGATGTTTGTACCTAAAGAAAAAGCTTTTGATTTACTTATTAAAAATTGTAATTCAATACATACTTGTTTTATGAAATTTAATATAGATGTTTTTTGCTTGGATAAAGAGTTTAAAGTTGTAAAAATATATAAAAATTTAAAACCATTCAGATTTGTATTACCGGTAAAGAATTGTTGCCATATTCTTGAGGTAAAATCAGATTATAAGGTTATAGATTAAAAAAAGGAATTATTAGATTATAAGTCATCATAACCTAATAATTCCCTGTAAACTTATTGCAACGCAATTTTTTTATTTTTCATCAAGAACAAATTTTTTAGTAAGTTCTATCATTTCATCCTGTGTTAAAGGATTTCTTCTGTCACTTTTAAATAATTCATCAATATGTTCTTTAATCTTAACTATTCCTGGATGATTTTTATCTAATTTTTTATCACTATCTTTAAATTTAGGATGTTGAGTATTTATCCAATAAGCAATACCCGCAAGACCTGCTCTGTCCGTAATAGCTACTTCAGGAGGTCTGTTTAATATTGCTTTTGTGTCAAACACATTATATATTTCCTGTTCTTTTAATAATCCGTCAGCATGGATACCTGCTCTTGTTGAATTAAAATGTGCACCTACAAAAGGTTGCATATTCGGTACATCATATTTTAATTCTTTCTTAAAATATTTTGCTATTTCAGTTATTGCAGAAAGATCCATTCCGTTATGATCGCCTCTAAAAGCAACATATTCTATAGCTAAAGCTTCTATAGGTGTATTTCCTGTTCTTTCCCCTATTCCAAGTAAAGTTCCGTTGATTCCGGAACAACCGTAAAGCCAAGCAAATGTGGAATTTGTTAATGCTCTGTAAAAATCATTATGTCCATGCCATTCAAGCCATTCAGAAGGAACACCTGCATGGTGAGTTAATCCATACATTATACCGTTAACATTTCTAGGTAAAGCAACACCGGGGTATGCAACACCAAAACCTAAAGTATCGCAAGCTCTTATTTTTACAGGCATTTTTGCTTGTTTTGATAGTTTCATTAACTCTTTTGCAAAAGGTATAACAAAACCGTAAAAATCTGCTCTTGTAATATCTTCAAAATGGCATCTTGGGACAATACCTTCTTCTAAAGCAGCTTTTACAATGTCTAAGTACATATCAAGAGCTTGTTTTCTAGTCTTTTTTAATTTCAAAAATATATGATAATCGGAACAGGACGTTAAAATTCCTGTTTCTTTTATTCCCATTTCTTTAACTAATTTAAAATCATTTTTGTTAGCTCTAATCCAAGATGTAATTTGAGGGAATTCATATCCTTTTTCCTGACATTTTCTAACAGCTTCTTTATCTTTATCGGAATATAAGAAGAATTCTGTTTGCCTTATCATTCCGTGAGGACCACCGAGTCTGTGCATTAAATCAAATAAATGAGAAATTTGATCTACAGTAAAAGGTGGAAAAGCTTGTTGTCCGTCTCTGAAAGTAGTATCTGTCATCCATATGTTTTCCGGAGGATTCATTGGAACAACAGTATTATTAAAAGCTATTTTAGGAATATCCGTATAAGAAAAAGTTTCTCTTAATAAGTTGGGTTCCTTAACATCCTGAAGTTCAAATTTATATTCTTCAGGTTCAAGCATTTTCTTTTCTTTGTTGTAGACTAACATATTATTACCTCCCTTAATTAAGATGAAATTATATTATATTAAAAATTGGACATTAAAACAATATGAAAAAAGGATTGTTTAAAAAGCATATCTAAAACTTATTTTGGGTGCAAAATTATTTGTTTTCGGTTTGTTTATATAGTAGTAGTTGATACCTAAATCTATAGAAAATTTGTCCATTATAAAAGTAAGACCGGTATATCCGCCCAGAATACATGAATAAC
>JAFXOB010000157.1 GCA_017529005.1 Elusimicrobiota bacterium | reverse complement strand
TGTTTCAACGCCGCTTAAAACTATAAATTTTATATCTTTTAAATATTTTGAATTAGTTACTAAATTTTTAATTTCATCAAGAGAAATGTCCGGTTTAGAATTATCTATCCAATGTCTTAAATTGCACATAATACATGATGTATTGCAATTATATGTTAATTCAAAATGAAGTTCTTCCGGGTTTTTGCATGATATATCTCTTGGTTTTGTTGTTTTTTCTATAAATTCACCGAATTGATAAATAAAGTTTTTTAAATCCTTCAATTTAATACCTCTAGTTCTTTTATATATTTTTGCTCCAAATCTTTATCATTTAATTGTTTTGCTATAAAAATGAGTTTGTTACAAATTTCTTTAGATTTGAATTCTTTATCAAAAGAGTTTATAAAACATTCTTTTGCTTTTGAATAATTTTTATCATAAAAATAATATTCACCCAATTGAAACCATTTGTCAGGCTTTACAGCACTAATACCTGATGTTTCGGGATATTTTAGTTTTATTGCCATATCGCAAAATTTTTCATATCTTTCAAATCTTTTAGCATAATCGTTGTTAATTGATTTCCAATAAAGATGATGATCTGATTTTGTTATTCCGAACTTGTCGGGATTATTTTTTACATAAGTACATTTTTCCAGTGTGAAAAAAGACTGACTTGCAAGTATAGAATTTACATATGGTCTTGCTTTTACGAGAAAGTTCAATGTTTTTTCAAAATCTTCTTCGGTTTCTGTAGGAAAACCGCACATCATATTTATTTGAAAAGAAATACCGGCTTGTTTTGTGTTTTTGAATAATTCTATTGCTTTTGGTATTTGAAATCTTTTATTCATTGAATCAAGAACTTTTTGAGAGCCTGATTCCACTCCGTATCCAACCCATCCGCAACCGGCTTTTTTCATTTTTTTTAGTAATTCTAATGTCATATCATCTCTGACAACAGCCTGACCTGCCCATGATATTTTTATGTTGTTATCAATTATTAAATCACAAAATTCTTCAAGATTTTTTAAATTGCCGTTTAACAATAAACCGTTAAAATAAAAATAATTTATTTGCGGAAAATCCGTTATATGCTTTTTTACTTGTTCAAATAATTTCTTTGCTGACATATATCTGTATTTAGGCCAAAAAAGTCTTTCATAACAAAAATGGCAGGCATTTATGCATCCTCGGCAGTCAAGTAAATCAAGTCTGTTTGTTTGCTCATATTTGTTATTTAAAATATCTTCTTTGAAATCTTCATAATCCGGTATAGGTAATTCATCCAAATTTGTAACATAGTCACCTTGACCGCAATCAAAAACTTCGCCGTTTTTCTTCATTAAAAAGCCTTTGCTTTCCGGTAAATTATTTAAATCAAAATTATTTTTCAGCTTTTCTAAAAGATTTTTTAACGGAATATCTGCCTCACTGTAACATACATAATCTACAAAATTTTGTTTTGCAAAATCATAAGCCATTTGTGTTTTTGCAGCTTTATGACCTAAAAAAATAATAATTGCATCTTTTTTTTGTTCTTTAATTTTTTTTGCTACTGCATAACTTATGTTTACCGAAGGAGTGTGTGTGTCAAAAATAAAAATTTGTGATTCTGTAGCTAATATATCTTTTATAGATTTTTCAGCATTTGAAACTTTTAATATCGTATCGGTAAAAGTATTGTTTTCCCAAACAGAATAAAAATCTCTGTTTTCCCAATATTTCCTGTTTTCTTGTGTTGCTTGCCAATAAAATCGATTGTTCAAATCAAAACAAAAAGTTTCATGTCCTAAATTTCTTAAATATGTCGAAAAATAAGCAAGTATATAGGGGGGGCAATATCTTACCCACCAGGGACATTTTATAATAGCAATTTTCATTTATTATCTTTCCTCATCAACAATCCATTTATATTCGTCGCAAGGACAAGTTTCCGCCTCACACGGCATTGGTTTATCGTGTAATCTGAAATTCGGATCCGTAAATATATTGCCTATAGGTTTATGACTTAAAGGTCCGCATCTTGTAACGGTACCGTCCGCTTTTATTGAGGCATATATGTATCCTGCTCTGCATAATTTCCCTTTTGTTTTTGCTCCTTCAAGATGATATTTTAATCTGTCAACATCACCCATATACGGTTTCATCATTTCTCTTTCTTCATCTGTATATGCTTGAGGATATACTTTTCCTCCGTATTCTCCATGAAAAGCAGCTAAAGCCATTACTATTCCGTTTTTCTTAAAGAGATCGTCATAATATTTTATTTTGTCCATGTTAGGAGGGTAAGCCAAATAACAAACTCCGCCCTTAAAACCATATTTATATAAGTATAAAACCTTTCTTATGAACGGTTCTACTTTGCTTTCTAAAGGATGAAAATTCATGTCGAGCCTTACTCTTTCCGGATTTAATGTTTTAGCAAATGTAAACATATCTCCCGATAATTGACATGTAACTTTTACTGTATGTTTTTTGGAAATTTCTTTTATTAAATCAATAAATCTCGGATATAAGGTTGGCTCTCCTCCCGTTATCATTAAATCACATTCTCCGTATAAATCATACATTCTGTCCCAAATTTCTATCATTTTTTCAAACGGGGGATAAACATTATGTTTGTCCATTTCATCCCAAACTTTGTCAAACCAACAATAAGGACATCTAAAATTACATCTGTAATGTGAATCCCAAACAAAACTTACTTTACCTCTATTATCCATAAAAACCTCTCTTTTTTTTTTATTTATCTAAAATTTTATTTAAAATAATACATATACAAAAGGAACGACTGCACTGCTTTTTGCAAATACAACAAGTAATCCTAAAATCAAAAATACTAAAAACATCGGTAATAGCCACCAAGCTTTATGTTCCCAAAAAAATTTCCAAAAGTCTTTAAAAAATTCCTTCATATATTTACCTCCGTTATCTTTGAATTTTCATCTTTTCATAGTACATATCTTCCACTTCTTTTATGGGACCGAAAGCCATTTGATTTCCATGATCTATATACAAGGCATTTGTACATAATCTTTTTTCTTCTCCTATTCCGTGAGAAATAAACAAAATAGTATGTCCTTCATTTAAAACTTTTTCAAAAGCTTTGGCACATTTTTTTTGGAAACCGATATCTCCAACAGATAACACCTCATCAACAAGTATTATTCCCTGTAATGTTTGTATTACCGTTGCAAAAGCAAGCCTTGATATCATTCCGGAGGAATATTCACCGAGTTTTGCACCCATAAATTTATCGAGCTCTGCAAATTCTACAATAGCATCCATTTTTTTGTCAATTTCTTTTCTGGATATTCCGTGTAAAGCACCATATAAATATACATTTTCTATAGCAGTAAATCTTAAATTAAATCCGAGTCCTAACTCAAACATACATGATACTTTTTCAGTAATATTGTATGTTCCCGAAGTTTGTTTTAATATTCCGGATAAAATCCTAAAGAGAGTTGTTTTTCCTGCACCATTATGTCCTATTACAGCTATCATTTCTCCTTTTTTTACGGAGAAAGAAATGTTTTTTAAAGCCCATAAGTCCGTTTCCGGATATTCTCCGCTTAACTTATATCTCAAAGATGTAAAAAAAGTTAACCTTTCTTTAGTCCCTATTTTAAATCGTTTAGATAAATTATTAGTTTGTATTACAATATTACTCATTGTATTTTTTCTACAAAATATCCTTCAAATTTTTTAAACAAAATATATCCGATTATAAAAAATATTGTAGCAAATATGAAAGTGTATAACAGTCCGTTTAATTCCGGGAACTTTCCATCCAACAAAATTTCTCTGGTTGCTTTTATAATATGTGTCATAGGATTTAACAATATTACATTTCTTTTGAACGGTGAAAGCATGTCTAAACTATAAAAAATAGGAGTTAAAAAAAAGCCCATTGTTGTTATTATAGACCATATTCTTGACATATCCAAAAAATAAACTCCTATTAAAGCTAAAAGTAAAGAAAAACCTATAGTTAAATAAAGGGTTAATAACAAAATAGGAATAAGGAAAAAAATATTTACGGATATAAAACCTTTTACAATGGCACAAAATATGATAAGCATTAGTAATTCCAATGAATGAGAATATAAAACAGCTATTACGGAAGCATAGACTATACATTCTTTCGGGAAAGCTATACTTTTTACAAAATTACTATATCTCATAATAGAAGATATTGCAGCAGTTGTCGCTCCGGAAAAAAAGTTCCATTGAACCATACCTATAAGCATATATAGAGGAAAATCTTTTATTGTTTTCATCCAATCCGCAAAGATTGTATATAAAACACAAAAGAAAAGTAACGGATACAATAAAGTCCATAAAAAGCCTAAAATTGTTCCTTGATCTCTTAATCTAAAGTCTGAAAAGGATAGTTCCCAAATCATCAACCAATATTGTTTTATGCTCTTAACCATTATCTTTTAATTATATTATTTATGAAAGTTTTTGTAAAATATTTTTATGAGAAATATTGTTGATAATAAGTTTTGCTTTTGTTATTTATCTAATAAAATGCTAAAATAACTAAAATTTTGTTAAGAGATAAAAATGAAAAAAAATAATAAGTTTGGTTATTACTTTTTTGTTATGTTTTGAAAGTTTGTCCTTTGCAAGTTATGAAGGATACAAATCCTATTTAAAAGGATTGCTTGCATTGAAAAAAGGAAAAACAGATGTTGCGATTTCAGAGTTTGAAAGAACTTTATCTTATGATTCTAATGCTACAACAGTTTATAAGGATTTAGCTCTTACTCAATTACAGCAGGGAAATATTGTCAATGCTTTGGAAAGTGCAAAAAAACTTCAGGAACTTGAAAAAGATAATGTTAAGACACAAATGTTTTTAGGTTCTTTCTATCTTTCTGTTAATGAATTAGCTTTGGCAAAACAATCTTGGGAAAAAGTTTTGGAACTTGAACCTGATAATGAAATGGCAACAGTATATTTGGCATCATATTATTATTCTGATAACAAACTTAAAGAATCAATTGATTATTGGACAAAGTTTCTTGAACAGCAACCTGAATCCGCAGAGGGGTATTTTCAGTTGGGATTAACACAAGAAAAACTTGGTATGTTGGATGAAGCTTTGGAGTCGTATAAAAAAGTAAATGAAATAAAATCAGAAGCACAAGAAGGATATTTGGCCCGGGCAAGAATTTATGAAAACAAAAAAGAGTATAATCTTGCCATACAAGAATATAAAGAGTATGCAAAACTTTTTTCCGGAAATGTTGCAATATTAACATACCTTGGTAAATGCTATTTTGAAGAAAAAAAATATGCCGAAGCCGAAGAAGTAGCTTTAAAAGCAAAGGAAGTTTCTCCTGATAATGTTGTTTTAAATTATTTACTTGGAATGATATATGAAAAACAAGGAAAGATAGATGATGCAATAGAAACATTTGAATCTATTGTAAAGGTTGAACCTATAGCATCTAACTATACAAGACTGGGTTATTATTATGCATTAAAACAAGATTTTAAAGCTGCAGAAAAACAATTTGATAAAGCCTTAGCCATTGAACCTTTAAATTCCGAAATTTTATATCTGGCCGGTTTAAACTATTTTGATTCTAAAAAATATAATAAAGCAAAAGAAGTGTTGGAACAGTCTTTATATTTAAGACCGGATTTTTTGGATGCCAAATTTTATTTAGCATTATCTTATGATAGATTAAAGAACTTTAATAAAACGGAACAACTTTTAAAAGAAATTATAGAGGTTGATCCCAATAATGAAAAATCTTTAAATTATTTGGGTTATAGTTATACGGAAAAAATTATACATTTGGATGAAGCTGAACAAATGCTTACAAAAGTTGTAGATTTGCATCCTAATGTTTCTGCTTATTTAGATTCGTTAGGGTGGTTATATTACAGAAAAAAGAATTATGAATTGGCAGAACAATATATTTTTAAAGCGGTAAATACAACACCTAAGTTTTTTGATAAAGATGTTTATGAGCATTTAGGAGATATTAGTATTGAACTTAAGAAACTGTCACAAGCTTGGTTGTCTTATGCTATTGCCTATGATTTGGGCTCTAAAACGGCAAAGAAAAAATTGAATTTATTGGATAAAAAATTTGCACAAGAGAAAAATTTACAAAAGGATAAATTTAAAGTTGTTGCAGAAAGAGCAATATTGAATTTTCATAGAATAGCATCTTTAAAAGCTGGATATAAACTTAATATAAAAATTAATAATACAACAATTTCTTCATATATGACGGTTTTATTTACAAGAAAATTCGGATTATTGTTTGAGTTTCCTCCGAAATTGTCCTTTCAAGGGGGAAGTGTTTATATAGATAATGATAAAATTGAATTCAATCCGCAAGCAATGAAAGAAAATATTCCCGAAGAATTTAGTTCTATGTTCGATTTTGCAAAAATAATTTTGTCGAAAGATTTTATAAACTTAATCTTTTCGTCTAATATATCTCAAAAAGGGAATATAATAATTTATGATAATAAAGATTACACAATAAAAATAGATTCAAAAGCAGGAATGTTTAAAGAATTTATAAAAAAAGATTCTTTCAATTTAAAATTTAATTCATACAAACCATATAATGATATTTCAAAAGTTCCTTTAAATGCAACATTTACGGCAGATAAAACAAAATTTAAATGCGTTTGTGATTTGCAAAAAATATCAAAGATATCAATGACTGATTTACAAAAGTTTTCCGGGATTAACAATGATGATAGTAAAAGCTCCGGCCAAGATTAATTTATACCTTGAAATATTAAATAAAAGACCCGACGGATATCATAACATAGAATCTGTTATGCATACGATTTCTTTGTTTGATATCTTAGAAATATCTGAGAGACAAGATAATAAAATAGAACTTATTTGTGAAAATTCTACATTGCCGTCAAATGATAAAAAAAATCTTGTTTACAGAGCTGCAGAAAAATTTAAAGAGCAATATGGTATAAGTAAAGGAATAAAGATAAAGCTTATAAAAAATATTCCCATGGGTGCAGGATTAGGAGGAGGATCCTCAGATGCTGCAGCAACAATTCTTGCATTAAATAAAATATGGAAAGTAAATGATGATATGAAAAATTTAGAAATTTTAGGCTCTAAATTGGGAGCAGATGTTCCTTTTTTTATGTCCGGCGGGGTTGCAAAAATTTCCGGAATAGGAGATATTGTTGAAAAAATAAATACGAATTTGTCACTGGATTTTATATTGGTAAAACCCAATTTTGGAGTGTCTACACCTTATGCTTATTCAAAGGTAAAATTCCCATTGACAAATATTCGTAAAATTGATAATATTATCAACGATCTTGAAAAAGGCGTGTTTGATTTTGAAAGTGCAAAAGATCTTTTTTTTAATAGGTTTGAAGATTTTATATTTGATGAATATCAAGAAATAAAACAAATAAGGAAAGTTCTTGAAGAGTTGGGGTGTGCGAGTTTGATGTCCGGTTCCGGAGCTACTGTTTTTGGTTTAGTTCATGATAAAAAAAATATAGATTTTATTTTAAATGAATTAAAAAAATACAGCTGGAACATTTGGGTTGCGAGCTCATTCGAAGTCAGCAAGGAAAGCTAGGCGGAGGATTTATGAAAATAACAGAAGTTAGAATTTTCCCAAAAGCAGAAGAAAAATTGAAAGCCTATGCAGCAATTACATTTGATAGTGTATTTGTTGTTCACAATTTGAGAATTGTTAAAGGTGAGAAAGGATTAATGGTTTGTATGCCATCAAGAAAAAAGAATGATGGAACATTTAAAGATATTGCTCATCCTATAACAAATGAATTTAGAAGTGAGTTAGAAAAAGTTGTTTTGGATGCTTATGAAAAAAAATTAGCAGAAGCACCTGCAACTGATTCTCAAAATATATAAGAAGTTAATTCCGAGATAGTGTAATGGTAGCACAAGGGAATTTGGATCCCTTCGTCTAGGTTCGAATCCTGGTCTCGGAGTTTTCTTTTTGAATATAAGAAACAGTTTTATAAAAAATAAAAAAACTGTTTCTTTTTTTATATAGTAAACTTATTTAATAAAATAATTAACAAAAAACTCAAAATATGATATAATAAAAAGATAAATTGTGAGTACTATAGCTGAAAATATTAGTTTTATAAAAAATAAGATAGAAACGGTAGCAAATGGTAGAAAAATAACATTACTTGCCGTTACTAAAACTTTTTCTGCAGACTGTGCTAAACAGGCTATAGATACCGGAATTTTAGATATTGCGGAAAGTAAAATACAAGAAGCAGTACCTAAATTTGAAGCTCTTTCAAATAGTTTAAAAGGTATAAATAAACACTTTATTGGTCATTTGCAGTCAAATAAAGCCAAAAAAGCAGTATTAAACTTTGATTTAATACAATCATTAGACAGTATAGATTTGGCAAAAGATATAAACAGACATGCAAAAGATATTAATAAAGTTCAAAAATGTTTAATTGAATTAAAAGTTTCAAGTGAAGAAACAAAATACGGTGCATCAAAAGAAAAAGTTAATGAGATATACAATTATTGCATTTCTAATTGTCCGAATATTTTAATTTGCGGAATAATGACTATAGCACCTTATTTTGAAGATAAAGAGTTAGTTAGACCATATTTTAAATTAGCATTTAGTGTATTTGAAAATATAAAAAAAATTAAAAATGATAGCAATTTTAATATTCTGTCAATGGGTATGTCCGATGATTTTGAAATTGCAATACAAGAAGGTTCAAATATGGTAAGAGTAGGAACAGCTATATTTGGGGAGAGAAATTATGATAAGTAAAAAGTTTTACGATAAAAAGGTTGTTTTTATCGGTTCCGGTAACATGGCAGAAGCCATAATATCCGGCTTTGTAAAATATGATATTATAAAGGCTACAAATATCGTTTGTAACGATATTTCCAGAGACAGATTACAATTTATGTCTCAAAAATATGCAGTTTCGGTTCAACAGGATAAAGATGAAGCTTTAAATAAAGCAGACATTGTTTTTCTTACAATAAAACCGCAAACGTTTAAAGGTGTATTGGAAGAATACGGAAAGCAAATAGCTAAAGCTAAAATGGTTGTTACGATAGCTGCAGGTATTACAACTCAATTTGTGGAAAAATATCTTTCAAAAAAATCTGTTCTTATAAGAGTTATGCCTAACACTCCCGCGCTTGTAGGAAAAGGTGCAATGGCTGTTTGTGGCGGTAAGAATGCAACAGAAGATAATATAAACGATATAGCAGATTTGTTTTCTGTTATAGGTAGAGTTGTTGTTGTGAAAGAAAATTTAATAAATGCAATTACTGCAGTTTCCGGTTCAG
>JAFXOB010000156.1 GCA_017529005.1 Elusimicrobiota bacterium | reverse complement strand
TATTAGTTATAATTTGTTTCAATTATTAAAAGATAAACTTAACAAAAATAAAATATTGCTTTATACGGATAATCAAAGTGTTCTTAAAAAAAGAATAATAAAAAATAAAGAAGAAATAAAAAATATAAAAAAAGCTTGTGAGATTGTTTCTGAAGTTTTTGAAACTGTTAAAAAGAAAATTGTTCCCGGAATGATGGAAATAGATATCCATTTTAAAATTGAAGAAGAATTTGCAAAAAGGCATGTAGTACAGAGTTTTAAAACAATAGTTGCTTCAGGTCCGAATTCGGCAAACCCTCATCATATAAGCGGTAACAGAAAAATACAAAGAAATGATATTGTTTTAATAGATATGGGATGTATTTATAATGGTTATTGTTCGGATTTAACAAGAACTTTTTTTATAGGTAAAGAAGAGAAAAATAAAAGAAAAATATGGAATATTGTTAAACAAGCCCATGATGAATCATTAATAAAAGTTAAACAAAATATAAAAGCAAGTGATATAGATTTTTTTGCAAGAAATTTAATTAGACAAGAAGGTTATGGTAAAAATTTTATACATACAACAGGGCACGGAGTGGGTTTGGATATACATGAAGCTCCTTCCATAGGACAAAAGTCAAAGGATATTTTAAAGGAAGGAATGATAATAACAATTGAGCCTGGAATATATCTGGATAAAAAGTTTGGAGTTAGAATTGAAGATACTGTCCTTGTTACTAAAAACGGTTATAAAGTTTTAACAAGTGCGAGATATTAATATTTTATTTGACAATATATCTTCTTTTTAGATAAAATTATAAGACATATTTTATAACAACTTTGAATTAATTTTAATAAGTATAATAGGAGAGAAGAAAATGATTTCTACAGCAGATTTTAGAAACGGAATGGTAATTTTGGTTGACAATGAGCCTTACCAAATAACATGGTTTCAAAACCATAAACCGGGTAAAGGCGGTGCCGTTATGAGAGTTAAACTTAGACATGTAAAAAAAGGTGGTACTATAGACAGAACATTCAAATCCGGTGAAAAATTTGAAGAATTATCCGTAACAAGACATAAAAAACAATTCCTTTATGCTGATGGTGACAAATATAATTTTATGGATATGAACACTTATGAACAAATTGAAGTTCCTGTAGAAAAATTAGATGGTAAAGAAAAATATTTAAAAGAAAATCAGGAAATAGATGCAATATATTTGGAAGAAGAATTAATCGGTATAGATATGCCCTTAATAGTAGAGATGACTATTATTGAAGCAGAACCCGGAATAAAAGGTGATTCTGTAACAAATTTGACGAAATTTGCAAAAATCGAAACCGGTGCTGAAATAAAAGTTCCTTTATTTATTAAAGAGGGCGACAGAATAAAAGTTGATACAAGAACCGGGGAATATGTAGAAAGAATTTCACAATAATTATTTATTGAGGTATTATGAATACTAACGAAATTAAAAAATTTTTGGAATCAATAAGAGAAACAGATATTGAAGAAATGGAATATGAATCCGGCAATACTTCTATTTATATAAAGAAAAGTGAAGTTACACCGAAAATTGAAATTCCTAAAAAAGTTGTTGTTGAAAAAAAAGATACAATAGTTTCTATAAAATCAAAAATGGTTGGCACTTTTTACAATTCACCATCTCATGATAAACCACCTTATATTTTAGAAGGTAGTCATATAGAGATAGGTCAAAAAATAGGTGCTATTGAAGCTATGAAAATAATAAAAGATGTTATGTCCACGACAAAAGGGAAAGTTATAAAAATTTGTGTATCAAACGGACAGTCTGTTGAATATGGTCAAGAATTATTTTTAGTAGATACTGCTGCTGAATAATAGTAATTGGGAGAAAAAATAAATGTTTAAAAAAATATTAATTGCTAATAGAGGCGAGATAGCTTGCAGAGTGATAAGAGCTGCAAAAGAGCTTGGCATAAAAACAGTTGCCATACATTCGGAAGCAGATAAAGAATCTATGCATGTAACCATGGCGGACGAATCTGTTTGTGTCGGTCCTGCTTCTGCGAGTGAAAGTTATTTGAATATTCCCAGTATAATATCAGCTGCGGAAATTACCGGAGCCGATGCTATTCATCCCGGATACGGATTTTTAGCTGAAAACACATATTTTGCAGAAGTTTGTGAAAGTTGCGGTATAACATTTATAGGTCCTAAAAGAAGTTCTATTGAAAAAATGGGTGATAAAATTGCTGCAAGGCAACTTATGATAAAATCTAAAGTTCCTGTAGTACCGGGTTCGGATGGTCCTATATCCGCTGATGATCCTAATATATATAAACTTGCAGAAAAAATCGGTTATCCTATAATAATAAAAGCTACTGCCGGCGGCGGCGGTAAAGGTATGAGAGTTGTTGTAAGTCAGGAAGCTCTCAAAAATTCTATCATCATGGCACAAACGGAAGCAAAAGCAAATTTCGGTAATCCTGATGTTTATATGGAAAAATATATTGAAGAACCTCATCATATAGAATTCCAAATATTGGGAGACAGTAAAGGTAAAGTTGTATATCTTCCTGAAAGAGATTGTTCTATTCAAAGAAGACATCAAAAATTAGTTGAAGAAAGTCCGTCTCCTTTTATTTCAGAATCATTAAGAAAAAAAATGGGTAAAGCTGCTCAAAGTGCAGCTGAAGCTGTAGGATATATAACAGTAGGAACGGTGGAATTCCTTGTAGATAAAAATATGGATTTTTATTTTATGGAAATGAATACAAGAATTCAGGTAGAACATCCCGTAACGGAAATTGTTACCGGTATAGATTTGGTAAAAGAACAAATCAGACTTGCGGCCGGAGAAAGATTATCATTTGATTCGAGTGCAATAAAAATAAAAAATCATGCTATAGAATGCAGAATAAATGCTGAAGATCCGGATAAAGATTTTATACCTTCGCCCGGGAAAATCGGTAAATTATATTTGCCCGGCGGACCGGGAATAAGAGTTGATACTCATGTATATTCCGGTTATACAATTCCGCCTTTTTATGATAGCCTTATTGCAAAAATTATAGCTTATGCTCCTACAAGAGAAGAGACTATATCTAAAATGTCCAGAGCTTTAAAAGAAGTTATTATAGAGGGTATAAAAAATACTGCTTCTCTTCATGCAAAAATTATGAACAATGAATATTTCCATGAAGGAAACATTTGTACGGATTTTTTACCTAAATATGTTTTTAATAACAGAAACTCGGAAGAATAAATATAAATTGTTTTATACTTTTTAATTAAGGAGGAACAATGAAAGATACAATCGTATCATTAATTCAGGAAAGTATTGATGTAAAGACAAAAATGTTAGACGAAGGTCAGTTAGTATATATACAATCAATAGCAAATAAAATAAATGAAGCTTATCAAAACGGTAAAAAGACAATAATATTCGGTAATGGCGGTTCTGCTTGTGATGCATTACATTTTGCAGCGGAACTAGTTTGCAGATTTGAAAAGAACAGAAATGCTTTACCTGCAATAGCATTAACGGAAAACATTTCTTCTCTTACAGCAATAGGTAATGATTTTGGATACGAATATGTTTTTTCAAGACAAATAGAAGCTTTTGCAAATAAAGGTGATATAGTAATTGCAATAACGACTTCCGGAAATTCAGAAAACGTTATAAAAGCAGTTGAAAAAGCCAAAGAAATGGGAATTTTTGTTATAGGTCTTACCGGTGAAGACGGTGGTCAACTAAAACTTTTATCAGATATGTGTTACAGAGCACCTTCAAAAGTTACCGGAAGAATACAAGAGTGTCACATATTACTTTTACATATACTTGCAAAATTGGTAGAGGAAAAAATATTTGCTTAACAAAAAAATTTGTTCAAGAAAAAAAATAATAGAAGTAGTAAAGAAATTAAAACAACAGAAGAAAAAAATTGTTTTTACTAACGGTTGTTTTGATTTGTTGCATATCGGACATGTAAGTTTGTTTCAAAAAGCAAAAACATTAGGTGATGTTTTAATTGTTGCAATAAATTCGGATAAATCTTTGGCAGGACTTAAAGGACCTAAAAGACCGTTGGTACCGCAAACAGACAGGACAAAATTGTTGGCAGCTTTAAGCTGTATAGATTATGTTGTAGTATTTGGTGAACAAACTCCTTATGAATTGTTAAGTAAACTAAAACCTGACATTCTTGTTAAAGGCGGAGACTACAAAATACAAGATATTGTTGGCAGAGAATTTGTAAAAAAAGTTTACAGGTACCCGCTCGTTGAAGGAAAATCAACAACAAATTTGATAAAACTTATTGTTGAAAGATATGGGAAAATCACAAAGTGATTTTTAGTTTAAGAGTTTAATAGTTAAAAGTGGAAAAGAGATTTATAAGAATATTAGATACCAACTTAAACAGATGTAAAGAAGGTCTGCGAGTAGTTGAAGATACTTGCAGATTTATTTTTTGTGATGAAACTCTATATAAAAAGATAAGAAAAGTACGACATTTATCATCAAAATATTTAACCGACCGATATGAACAGATGCTTACTGCAAGAGACAGTATAAAAGACTCAGGTAGGAAAGCAAAAGAAATATCAAGAGAAAATTTAAAAAATATAGTGATAGCAAACTTTAAAAGAGCTCAAGAATCGTTAAGAGTTTTGGAAGAATATTCAAAAATTATAGATTTTAATATTGCTTTAAAATATAAAGCTTTAAGATATGAAGTGTATACAATAGAAAAAAAAATGTTTTTGAAGTATAAAGACAAGCTATAAACGAAAGAAAGTCTTTTTATTTGACAAAAGTTTTATTGTTTTTGTATAATAATCAAACAGTTTTGGTCTTGGGAATGTGGTGTAGCCTGGTTTAACACACTGCCCTGTCAAGGCAGAGACCGCGGGTTCAAATCCCGTCGTTCCCGCCAAGACCTAAAATCAAAAGTCCTTTCTTATTTAGATAGGGCTTATTTTTTTTGGATAACAGTATGAAATTTGATAAGTTTACCACTGTAGCTGTTGAAAGTGCATATAAAGGTGCCGAAGTATTATTAAAATATTTTAACAATATAAAAAAAATTGAGTATAAAGGCAGAATAGATCCCGTAACAATAGCTGATAAAACATCTCAAAAAGCCATAGTCGATAACATAAAACAATATTTTCCTTTACATGATATTATTGCAGAAGAAAACGATAAAAATTCATTACAAAATACCAACGATTATTGTTGGATTATAGATCCGTTGGACGGAACGGTAAACTATGTTCACGGAGTTCCTGTTTTTGCAATTTCCATAGGATTAAAATATAAAAAAGAAATAATATCGGGTGTAATATATGCTCCCGCACTAAAAGAAATGTTTGTTGCACAAAAAGGTAAAGGTGCATATTTAAATAATAAGAAGATAACAGTTTCAAAAATAAAAGAAATGGTAAGAGCTTTACCGGTAACGGGTTTTCCTTACTATGTAAAAGAAAATCCTGCAAGAGTAATAAAAAATTTTAAAAATATAATGCTTGAAACTCAAGGACTTAGAAGGTTCGGAGCAGCTTCAATAGATTTGGCTTATGTTGCTTGCGGAAGATTTGATTTCTTTTGGGAAGAAGGACTCAAACCTTGGGATGTAGCTGCAGGAATTGTTATAGTAAAAGAAGCAGGCGGTAAAATAACGGATTTTGTCGGCGGTAAAGATTTCCTTTTCGGTAAAACGATAGTTGCTTCAAACAAAATATTACATAAAGATATAATAAAGGTACTAAATGAAACAAAGTAAAGTAGATGAAATAGTAAAAATTCTTGATAAAGAGTATGGCGATGTTGATATTGCACTGAACTTTTCAAATGTGTTTGAACTTATGGTGGCAACAATACTTTCTGCACAATGTACGGATAAAAGAGTAAATATTGTTACTTCAACACTATTCAAAAAATATAAAACAATCAAAGATTATGCAACAGCAGATTTAAAAGAGTTTGAAAATGATATAAAGTCTACAGGTTTTTACAGAAACAAAGCAAAAAATATTATAGCAACGGCAAACATTGTATTAGATAAATTTAACGGTGTTGTTCCTAAAACTATGGAAGAACTTATAACACTTAAAGGTGTAGCAAGAAAAACAGCAAACATAGTTTTAGGCAGCGGATACGGAATAAATGTAGGTATTGCAGTTGATACTCATGTTATAAGATTAACAAACCTTATAGGACTATCAAAAAATTCAGATCCGAAAAAAATAGAACAAGACTTAATGAAAATAATTCCTCAAAAAAATTGGAGAAATATTTCTTTTACGATACAAACATTAGGCAGAAGAGTATGTATTGCAAGAAGGCCTAAATGTGATATTTGTCCGATAAAATATTTATGTAATCATTATAAAAAGAAAAAAATAACATGTCTATAGAAAAAGTAAAACAATATTTTAAACAGTTTAATATAGAAAACAAAATAAAAGAATTTGATGTATCAAGTGCCACAGTAGACCTTGCTGCCAAAGCATTGAATTGCGAGCCGTGCAGAATTGCGAAATCTCTTTCTTTTAAAATTGCCGACAACAAAGCTGTTATTGTTGTTGCTGCGGGTGATGTTAGAGTTGATAACAAAAAATTTAAAAGTTTTTTTCAAAAGAAATTAAAAATGTTATCAGGCAATGAAGTAAAAGATTTTACAGGACATGAAATCGGCGGTGTATGTCCGTTTGCTGTAAACGAAGGTGTGGATGTATATCTTGATATTTCTCTTAAACGATTTGATACTGTTTTTCCGGCATGCGGAAGTTCAAATAGTGCAATAGAAATGACTATGGAAGAACTTGAAAAATATTCATCAAATTTTAAACAATGGATTGATGTTTGCAGCCAATCGCAAAAATAAATTTTATATACAAATAAAAAGCAGGAAGATTTTTTCTTCCTGCTTTTTTTATTTAATTAATTGCTTTCTCGCCAAATATAATTAAACTAATCCGTGAGCCAACATTGCTGTTGCAACTTTGTTGAAACCTGCAATGTTTGCACCGTTTACCATGTTACCCGGGGTTCCGTATTCTTCAGCGGCTTCTTTAGCATTTTTATAAATATTAACCATAATTTGATGTAATTTGTTATCAACTTCTTCAAATGTCCAAGAAAGTCTCTGAGAATTTTGTGACATTTCAAGACCTGATGTCGCAACTCCGCCGGCATTTGATGCTTTACCGGGAGCATAAGCAATTTTTGCAGCTATAAATGCTTCTACTGCATCTGGTGTTGAAGGCATATTAGCACCTTCTACAACTGCGATTACACCGTTTTTCAAAAGTGTCTTTGCTGCTTCACCGTCAAGCTCGTTTTGTGTTGCACATGGTAATGCGATATCGCATTTTATTGTCCAGATACCTTTGCAACCTTCCGTATAAACTGCACCTTTCTTCAAGTTTGCATATTCTTTTATTCTCTTTCTTTCAACTTCTTTCAATTGTTTTACTATAGATAAATCTATTCCATCTTTATCATATATGTATCCGTTTGAATCTGACATTGCAACAACTTTTGCTCCTAAAGATTGAGCTTTTTCTACTGCATATATTGCAACGTTTCCGGAACCTGAAACTACAACTGTTTTTCCTTCAAATGATGTTCCTCTGTCTTTCAACATTTCGTTGCAGAAATAAACAACGCCGTAACCTGTTGCTTGTGTTCTTGCAAGTGAACCACCGTAGGTAAGACCTTTACCGGTTAAAACTCCGTGGAATACGTTTCTTATTCTTTTATATTGACCGAACATATAACCGATTTCTCTTGCTCCTGTTCCGATATCTCCCGCAGGAACATCGGTATCTGCATCGATATATTTGCAAAGTTCTGTCATAAAGCTTTGGCAGAATCTCATAACTTCGTTATCTGATTTACCTTTAGGATCGAAATCAGAACCGCCTTTTCCGCCACCCATCATTAAACCTGTTAATGAGTTTTTGAAAATTTGTTCGAATCCCAAAAATTTAATTGTACTTAAAGTTACTGAAGGATGAAGTCTCAAACCGCCTTTGTAAGGTCCGAGAGCTGAATTGAATTGTACTCTGAAACCTCTGTTTACATGGAAAACACCTTTGTCATCTTGCCAAGGAACTCTGAAAATTATTTGTCTTTCAGGTTCACAAATTCTTTCAAGGATACTTGCATCTTGATATTCTTTATGTTTTTCAATTACCGGGCTGATAGATTCTAAAACTTCTTTTACTGCTTGTAAGAACAAAGCTTCGCCCTGATTTCTTTGTTCTACTTCTTTCAACACTTTTTCTACGTAAGCGTTCATCTTTTTGCTCCTTATATAAATTTGTTTTTTCCATAAAAAACTGAATAATTCACTTTTTTTGCTTCTTGTTGGAAGCATTTTTAGAAAGCATCCTTGCCTTCTTGAATTATTCAGTATTATATTACAATCTTAAGTTTTATTGGAAAATATTTTACATCTTTATTTTTTTATTTGTCAATATTTTTCTTATATTATTTTTATTGTATAATTAAATTTGCTTTTTAAGAAATTTTATAGTTTTTAATTAGAGGGAAAGTTTATGTTAATAGATTCTCATGCACATACTACAGATGCACATTTTGATGCCGACAGACAAGAAGTATTAAATAGAGCATTTAACAGTGGTTTAAAATATATTTTGGAAGTAGGTTGTGAACCGCCATTATGGAATAAAGTTGCGGAACTTTCAAAACAAGATAATATTTTTTCAATGTTTGGATTACATCCTCAAGATTCAGATAAATTTAATGAAGAACTTTTCAGTAAATTAAAATCTCTGCTGAGTGATAAAAAATGTGTAGCAGTAGGTGAAATTGGTTTGGACTATCATTATGAAGGTTATGATAAGCAGTTACAAAAAGAGCTTTTTATAAAACAAATAAATTTGGCTCTTGAAATAAATAAACCTATCTGTGTTCATTGCAGAGATGCTTACGATGATATGGTAGAAATTTTTAAAACATTTAAACAGTTGCCCAAAGGTGTAATACATTGTTTCTCAGGAAGTTATGAACAAGCAAAAATTGTTGTTGATATGGGATTTTTGATTGGTATAGACGGACCATGCACATATCCTAAAAGTAATAAGTTAAAAAGAGTTATAGAAAACGTTCCGTTAGACAAAATTTTAGTTGAAACGGATTGCCCGTATCTTGCACCGCAACTATATAGAGGGACAAGAAACGAGCCTGCTTATGTTGTAGAAGTTGTAAAAAAAATTGCAGAAATAAAAAATATTTCGTTTGAAGAAGTTTGTAATATAACGACAAACAACACAATAAAGTTGTATAATTTAGAAAAATGATAGATAAGGTTAAGGGTTGTTTTTAGTTGTTTTATCTTTGTTATTTGTTGTTGAACCTATAAACCTATAATTTTATAACCCGATAACCTAAATCGCGGAACGATTTTTAAGGAGTAACAAATGTCACAATATTCTTATGTATATGCAAACAATTTATATCTTAATATAACTAATCGTTGTATGATGGCTTGCCCTTATTGCATAAAACATAAATGGGCAGGGAAATTCAGAGGAAATTCTTTAAGATTAGATAAAGAACCTACAGTCCAACAAGTAATAGAATCTATCGGAGATCCTGCAAAATACGGTGAAATAATATTTTGCGGTTACGGAGATGCTTTAATAAGGTTACCGGAAGTTATAGAAATATCTAAATGGTTAAAAAGTAAAAATGTAAGAGTAAGAATAAATACGGCCGGTCTTGCAAACAGATATTACGGTAAAAATATATTGCCGCAACTTAAAGGTTTAATAGATGTAATTTCAATAAGTCTTAACGGTTCAAATCCGCAGGAACATAACAAACTAAATAATCCTATGTTTAAGGAAGAATCATTTAATGAAATTTTAAAATTTGCCGAAGCTGCAAAAGATTATATTCCTACAGTTGTTGTTACGGCAGTAGAACTTCCGGGACTTGATGTATCGAAAGTAAAAGAAATTGTAAAATCTTTAGGAGTTCATTTTAGAGTAAGACCATATTTAGATGAGTATGAAGAATATTGAGATAAAAAAGCTGTTAAGACTTTTATATATTCCTATAATAATTTTATTAATAACTTTTATATTAAACACAAACTCAATATTATCAAAAAAAAGTTGTATCATCGTTGACGGTAAAATTATACCTGTACAATACGATAAAAACAAAATGTTAAAAGATATTTTACAGGAAAATGACATATCTTTAAATGAAAACGATATTATATATTCCGATTTAAATAAACCTGTTAAACCAAACTCTAAAATAAAGATAATAAGAGTAGATAAGAAAAAATCTAAAGTTTCAAGCAAATCTGAATTTAGACCTACATGGCACAAAATATATAATTCAAATCTAAGAAAAGTTGAACTTCAAAAAGGTATGGTAAAATATACCGATTCGGATATAACACAAGTATTCCATGACTCTAAATTGGAAAGTATTGTATATGATAAACAGTTGTCATATTCAATAAGTTTTTATAGACTATTGTTATTAGATAAAAATAATAATGTAGAAAAAGTATACGATTTATCTAAAGCTAAAAGGATGAAAATGATAGCAACAGCATATTATCCGGGAGATCCTTTGGCTTGGAGAGACGGGACGATAACTTTTTTAGGGCAGAAAATGCAGAGAGGAATTGTTGCGGTTGATCCCAAAGTAATACCGTTAAGGACAAGACTTTATATTTCCGGTTACGGTTACGGATATGCAGGTGATACCGGTTCTGCAATAAAAGGTGACAGAATAGATTTAGGTGTAAATAATGCCGAGGAAGAAAAGTCGTGGATGTTTAGAGAAGTTACTGTTTATATATTGGAAAAATCTAATACTTGGTAGGTAAAATTTATGATAAAAGATATGATATTATTTGGCAAAATTTTGTATGAACAAGGATTAAATCATTCTCACTCGGGCAATATTAGTATAAGAGATTGTAATGATATTTTAATAAAAAGACATGGTGCAATGTTAGGTTATCTTACTAAAAAAGATATTGTTAAAATAAATTTAAACAATGATAAAAAAGATAAACTTGCATCTCTTGAGGCTAAAGTTCACAGAGCAATATATTTAAAAAATCCTAAAGTTAAAGCTATAGCTCACGGGCACACTATATATGCAACGGTTTTATCATTAAATCATAAAATAATAAAACCTGTTGATAGTGAAGGTCAGTTTTATTTACCGCAAATTCCGGTACTTATTTGTAACGAAACGATAGGTTCTGATGAAGTAGCAAAAAAAATTCCCGATCTTATATTAAAATATAAATGTGCGATAATAAAAGGTCATGGTGCTTTTGCTGCAGGGGAAACATTGGAACAGGCAAGTATGTATCTTTCGGTTATAGAGAGTGCTTCAAAAATTTTATATTTGAGTAAAATATATAAATAAAATGAAAAATATTTTTAACAAAATAAGTAATATTTATATAGCTTTAATAATATTATTTTTTATAGCTGTTACACATATAGATATAATAACAGCACCTTTAGGTTATTATTTTTCTCATTTTGATTTAAAAGATTTGAATTATTATATAAATATAAGACAATATGCTTTTGATAGTTTATTATCAGGATTTTTTCCTTTCTGGACAACAAAGTTATTTTGCGGTATGCCTTTTTTTGCGAATTCGGAAACAGCAATTTTTTATTTGCCTAATATAATATTTTATATTTTACCTATATCAAAAGCTTTTAATTTATCTTTTTTGTTGCATTTTTTTATATTTTCATT
>JAFXOB010000155.1 GCA_017529005.1 Elusimicrobiota bacterium | reverse complement strand
TTTTAACTCTACCGTCAACATCATCGGATTTTACGGTCAAAAATTCCTGCAATACATGGGCTGCACCATAAGCCTGTATTGCCCAAACTTCCATTTCTCCGAATCTCTGACCTCCAAATTGTGCTTTACCACCAAGAGGTTGTCTTGTGATAAGAGAATATGGTCCTGTTGATCTTGCATGCATCTTATCTTCAACAAGATGGTTCAATTTCAACATATACATTACACCAATAGTAATCTTTTCCATAAAAGGTTCACCGGTTCTGCCGTCGTACAATGTAATTTGACAATCATCAGTAGGTAAATAGTTTAGTTTATAATCTTCTATCGCAGCTTTCAACTCTTTATCTTTAAAGCCCCTTTGTTTAAACTCTTCTGTTTTTTGTAATACCAACAAATCTTTAGCTTTTCTAATTTGCTCTTTAACTTGAGCTTCACTGGCACCGTCAAATACAGGAGTTACCATTTGTGTATCTAATATTTTACCTGCCCAACCCAACATAGATTCCAACAACTGCCCTACATTCATACGAGAAGGTATTGCAAGAGGTGAAAGAACACAATCTACAGGTGTTCCGTCAGGTAATCTGGGCATATCTTCTACAGGAAGTATTCTTGATACAATACCTTTATTTCCATGTCTTCCTGCAAGTTTATCTCCAACTTGAACTTTTAATTTTGCTGCTATATATACTTTAACAATCTTATTTACAGAAACAGGTAACTCATCACCTTTTTTGAACATTTCTCTTTCTTTTTCAAACCATTCTTTAAGCAAAACTTCCTTTGCAACATATAAATCTTTTATTTTTTCTTTGTCAGCTTTTTTTGCATTTTGTAAAAGTTCTTTTTGTACTTTATACAATTTGGCTTTTGCAGCTTTATACACAGATGTTATTTCTTCCTGTCTTTTCTTAGCTTCTTTGTCTGTAAGTTTCTCTCTTCTTACGAAAGTTCTTACAGCTAAAACTTTTCCGGAAATACCGGGATCAACTCTTAAAGAAACATCTTGTACATCTTCTGCTTTTTTACCGAATAATACTCTTAATAGTCTTTCCTCCGGAGTTGTTTGTTGTTCACCTTTAGGAGCTGTTTTTCCTACAAGGATATCTCCTCTTTGAACTGTTGCACCAACTCTTATTACACCATTTTCATCGAGATTTAATAAATCTTCGGTTCCGACATTAGGAATATCCTTTGTTATTTCTTCAGGTCTTCCCTTTGTTTCTCTTGCTTCCGTTTCCAACTCTCTTATATGAATTGATGTAAATCTGTCATCTTGAACTAATTTTTCGGATAACAATATAGCATCCTCAAAATTATATCCGTCCCAAGGCATGAAAGCTATCAAAAGGTTTTGACCCAATGATAACTGACCATTTTTTGTTGCTTGTCCGTCGGCAATTATACTACCTTTTTTAACCCTATCCCCTACTTTCACTATAGGAATATGATTTATACATGTATCTTGGTTTGATCTTAAATATTTATTTAATGTATGAACTTCTATACCGGATTTTTCATTCCAAATAATAATTTCATCTGAAGAAACAGATACAACTTCACCATCTGTTTTTGCTGTTACACAGACTCCGGAATCCCTTGCAACCTTATCTTCTACTCCGGTACAAACTAAAGGTTGTTCCGTAACAAGTAAAGGAACACCCTGTCTTTGCATGTTACACCCCATCAAAGCTCTGTTTGCATCATCATGTTCCAAGAAAGGAATTAGACCGGCTGAAACAGATACTACCTGCATAGGTGAAATATCCATATAATCAACTTTTTCAGGAGATTTAAACAAGAAATCGTTTAAATGTCTGCCTTGAACAGAATCTATAAGGAAATTTCCTTTATCATCAATAGGTGTATTTGCCTGTGCTACAAACAAATCATCTTCTTCATCTGCTGTCATATACTTAATATCATCTACAACTTTTCCATTTTCAACTTTTTTATACGGAGTTTCTATCAAACCGTATTTGTTAACTCTTGCATAAGCCGACAACGAAGTTATAAGACCGATATTAGGTCCTTCAGGAGTTTCGATAGGACATACACGACCGTAATGTGTATAGTGTACATCTCTAACCTCAAATCCTGCTCTTTTTCTGTTAAGACCTCCAGGTCCTAATGCAGAAAGTCTTCTCTTATGTGTAAGTTCTGATAACGGATTGATTTGATCCATAAATTGTGAAAGTTGTGATGTACCGAAAAACTTTCTTATTTGTGCAACAAAAGGAGTTATATTCATTAAAGATCTTGGAGTAATAGTTGTCTTATCTTGGCTGTTCATGTATTCTTTTGTAAGTCTTGCCATTTGAACAAGACCGATTCTTACCTGATTTTCAAGTAATTCTCCAACAGATCTTACTCTTCTGTTACCTAAATGATCTATATCGTCCAAACCTAATTTTATTTTTTTACCATTCTCAACAAACTCTGTCTCACCGTTATATATCATCAAAAGATATTTTATTGTTGCAATAATATCTTCTTTTGCAACAGTTCTCTTATTTTCCGCCGGAATCCCTAATTTTCCATCTGTTATTCTTTTATAAAACTCATATATAGGTGCCAGTTTTTTAAGGATTTTATATCTTCCGATTGTTGTAAAATCATATCTTCTTACGGATTTAAATAATAACTCATTCAAGAAATCCTGAGCCCTTTCTTGTACAATATAATCTTGTTGAGCTTTTAAAACTTTATAAATATGATTTACAGCTTCTTTTTGCGTTTTAATAGAATCTTTTTTTAATGTTAATAAAATTGTTGCATCTTTCAAAACTGTTACTGTGTTATAACCTTTAGCTTTCAACTTTTCAATAACTGTTTCGGTTAACTCTTTACCGGCATCAAATAAAACCTCACCTGTAGCCTTATCATATATATCATCTGCCAAACATTCGTTTGCTAATACTGACGGAGCCAAATCCAAAGAAACTTCTTTTGTCTCTTTGAAAAGGTCTAATATATCACTATCACCTTCAAAACCTATTGCCCTCAAAAGTGTTGTTGCTAAAATTTTTCTTTTTCTGTCTATTCTAACATACAAAAGACCATTTTGATCAAACTCAAATTCAACCCATGCTCCTCTGTAAGGTATTATTCTTGCATAATATAAAGGTTTACCGAATATGGTAACTTTCTTTTCTTCGTCCTCTTCAAATATTACTCCCGGAGAACGATGTATCTGACTTACAACAACTCTTTCTGCACCATTTATAACAAATGTTGCTGTATCAGTCATTAAAGGAATATCTCCAAAATAAACTTCTTGTTCGGAAATTTCTCTTTCTTTTCCATCTTCTTTTTTAGAAACCAATCTAAGCTTAATTTTTAAAGGTGCAGAATAGGTTTCATCTCTTGCTACCGACTCTGCTACGGAATACTTCGGTTCACCGAAGGAATAAGAAACATAACGAACTTCCAAGCTTTCATCTGAATTCTTAATAGGGAAAACATCATTAAATGCACCTTCAAGACCTTGAGGTTTTCTTTTCTCAGGTTCAACATTCATTTGCAAAAATTCTGCAAAAGAATTTTTTTGCATACCAAGTAGTAAAGGTGGATCAATTGGCGACTTTATTTTTCCAAAATTCTCTTGTTTCATTAGTTATAAACCCACTATATTTTTATTTTGACAAAAAGATAAAATTAAGTAATTATTATATACTTAATTATTATCTTTTGTCAAGTATTTAGTTAAAATTACAATATTTTTTGGCTTTACTTAAAAAACTAAAATTACTTTAATTCTACTGTTGCACCTGCTGCTGCTAATTTTTTCT
The DNA here is from genome assembly GCA_017529005.1 of Elusimicrobiota bacterium. Classification (GTDB taxonomy): domain Bacteria; phylum Elusimicrobiota; class Endomicrobiia; order Endomicrobiales; family Endomicrobiaceae; genus Ruminimicrobiellum. The sequence goes on along the minus strand of JAFXOB010000155.1, from coordinate 4 downwards.
TCAT
>JAFXOB010000154.1 GCA_017529005.1 Elusimicrobiota bacterium | reverse complement strand
ACGACGAACTTGTCGAACTTGCGGAAACTCTCGACAAGAAAGGTAACGGAATTTTAATCGGTAGAGATACAAGAGAATCAGGTAAAAGGATATTGAAAGCATTACAAGTCGGTATAAATGCTGCAGGTATAAAAGTTACTGATTTAGGTGTATTGCCTACACCTGCCGTTGCATATTTGTTAAAAAACAATAATTATCAAGCCGGTATAGTGATATCTGCTTCACATAATCCCTATTTGGATAACGGTATAAAATTTTTTAGTTCAAAAGGGAAAAAACTTCCTGATAAAGTTGAAGCAAAATTAGAAAAAAATTTGGTTAAATATATTGAAGAAAAAAAAGTATTACCTAAAAAAACAAAAATAAAAAATGTTTCCGGTAAAAATTTAATAAAACAATATAAAGATTTTTTAATATCTTTATTACCGAAAAATGCGTTACAAGGAAAAACTATAGCAATAGATTGTGCAAACGGAGCATCATTTAAAATAGCACCGGAAATACTAAAAAGATTGAAAGCAAAAGTTATAATAGTAAATAATAAACCTACAGGAAAAAACATAAACTTAAATTGCGGAGCTTTACATCCCGAAACTGTTGCTAAAGTTGTAAAAGAAAACAAAGCTTTTTGCGGATTTGCTTTTGACGGTGATGCAGACAGAGTAATTTCTGTTGATGATAAAGGTATAGTTCGTGATGGAGACTATTTTTTAGGTGTGGTATCAAAATATTTAAAAGATAACAATAAACTAAAAAACAATACTCTTGTTATAACCGTTATGGCAAATCTCGGTTTAATAAAAGCAGCAAAACAAGAAAAAATAACTGTTGTTACAAGCAAAGTCGGTGACAGATATGTTTATGAAGATTTAATAAAACATAAAGCAATCATCGGCGGAGAACAGTCGGGTCACATTATTTTTAAACAGTTGTTGGATACCGGTGACGGACTTATAAGTGCATTGCAATTATTGAACATATTAACAAAAGAAAACAAAACTCTTTCACAAATGTGCGGTTGGATAAGAAAGTATCCTCAAATTCTTATAAATGAAAAAGTTTTGAAAAAAGTTCCGTTAGAACAATTGCCGCAAACAACGAAACTTATAAAACAAATTGAAGCAAAACTTGAAGATAACGGCAGAGTTTTGGTAAGATATTCAGGAACAGAAAACTTGTTGAGAGTAATGCTTGAAGGACAAGATAAAAAAGAAATTAAAAAGTTAGCACAAAATATTATAAATGTAGCTAAAAAAGAAATAGAAAAAATAGTTAAAGGTAAATAAATGATAAAGCTTGGTGTAAACATAGATCATATAGCAACATTAAGACAGGCAAGAATGGAAGATTACCCCAGTCCTGTAAAAGCTGTTGCAATTTGTGAAAAAGCAGGTGCCGATTCAATAACAACACATTTAAGAGAAGACAGAAGACATATTCAAGATAAAGATGTGTTTGAGATAAAGCAGTGTATGAGAACAAAACTTAACTTTGAAATGGCAGCCTGTGATGAAATTGTAAATGTTGCACTTAAATTACAACCATATTCTGTTTGTATAGTACCTGAAAAAAGACAGGAAATTACAACGGAAGGCGGATTGGATGTTGCAGGTCAAAAAAATCATTTATCCGAAGTTGTGAAAAAGTTGCAAGATAAAGGTATAATGGTTAGTATGTTTATAGATCCGGAACCTATACAAATAAAAGCTTGTGCGGATATAAAAGCAAATGCAATAGAAATTCATACCGGTAAATATGCAAATTTATTTAAATTAGGTAAAGACCAAGCAGCAACAGAATTTGAAAAGATAAAACAGGCGTCAGTGTTGGCAGAACAAAGCGGTTTAATATTTAATGCCGGGCACGGTTTGGATTATAACAATGTTTCTAATATATGTACAATAAAGAATCTTAACGAATTAAATATAGGTTTTTCAATTATAGCTCAAGCCGTGTTTGATGGGCTTGAAAAAGCTGTAATTGATATGAAAAAAATATTGTTGAAGTATTAATTTTGGAGGAAAAAATGAAAAAGATATTGTCTTTATTAGTAGTTTTATCTGTTTCTTTGGTTGTTACCGGTTCTGCAAGTTTTGCAGCAAAAAACAATAAAAAAACATCTTCTAAGAAAAATGCAAAGATAGAACAAAAAATAAGCATAAAGAATCCTGTTCAAAACGATAAAGTTGTAAAAATGGTATTAAATGCAATTTCAAACGGAGATTTGGAAACTGCAAAATATTTAATTGAAGAAAGCAACATTGATATCAACTCTGCCGATGAAAACGGAACAACTTTATTGATGAAAGCATGTTGCAATACAAATTTAGATTTAGTTAAATATTTGGTAGAAAATAAAGCAGATATAACAAAATTCGATAAAAATAATTATAATGCTTTAATGTATGCAGTAGAAAAAAGTACTTTGGATATAGTAAGTTATTTATTTGAAGAGTCTGATACTTTAAGTATAGAACAAATAGCAAAAGATCATATGGGATTGTTGTCTTTAGCAATAAAAAACAACGATTTTCGTATATTAAGATATCTTGTAGAGTCTCAAAACTTTGATATAACTTTATCTAATGAAAAAGGACAAACATTAGCTCTGCTTGCTGCAGGTTATGGGAAATTAGATAGTGTTAAATATTTAATTGATAAGGCTGCAAACATTACTGCAAAAGACAATAATGGTAACAATATTTTAATGTATGCAGCGGCAAGCGGTAATTTAGCTTTAGTAAAATATATAGTTAATGCTTCTATAGTTGATATAAATGAAAAAAATAATGATGATAAAACAGCTAAAGATATTGCTGTAGCACATAATCAAACGGAAATAGCAAAATTTTTAGATCAAAAAGTTTAAAGAAATTTGCCGACATAGCTCAGTTGGTAGAGCAATCGCTTCGTAAGCGATGGGTCGTAGGTTCAAATCCTATTGTCGGCTTATTTCTTTTTTTTAGGAAAAAAAGATGTTATCAAATATTATAAAACAAGTATCTTCGAAATTTATTCTTTACGGATTACCGATATTTTATTTTTTAGTTGCCATAAGTTTTTATTTAGGAACATACGATTCGGCACAAATAAAAATAACTATAGTTCAAATAGGTGGGATAGCTTTAGTCGGTTCTTGGCTTATTTATAAGTTTGAAAATAATTTTGCTTATAATTTCAAAAAAAATATCGTAGTAATTTTACCGATATTGTTATTTTTATTGTCAGGCTTTTTTTCATATTTACATTCCCCTTATCAGTTAGCATCATTAAACGAATTTTTAAGAAGAATAATATATTGTTTTCTGGCTATTATAGTAATAGATTGTTTTGAAGATAAAAAAAATTTAAAAAGAATAGTAAATTTTTTAATATTTACAACATATATTGTTTGTATATATGCAGTAATTCAGTTTATAGATACAAGGTATTTCCCGGCACCTCCTGCAAAAGGGTTAGATCCGTTTGTGTGGAGATGGGCTTTCGGTAACAGAATTTTTTCTACTTTCGGTAATCCGAATTTCTTTGGAGACTTTCTTGTTGTAATGAGTCCGATAGTTTTAGCTTTATTTTTCAAAAAGAAAAGTTTTCATCTTTTATTTTTATGGTTACTTATAATATTTTCTACAATCTTTTCTTATTCAAAGGGAGCTTGGATAGGTTTAGGTGTAGGTCTTATAGTTTTTGTATTTTTGTTCATAGGTTTTATATTGAATATATCAAAGCACAAAAAAGTAATATTAATTTTATTAATGTCTTTGTTTACAATATCCGTAGTTACAGGCGGAATATTATTTCAACTCAAAAAAAGGCCGGATAGTTCTTCTTTCAGAATTTTTACGTGGCTTTCATGTTGGGAAATGATAAACACTCATCCTGTTATAGGTACGGGTATAGGAACATTTTATTTGACATATCCTTCATATAGAAGACCTCAAATATTTTTTATAGAAGGTATGCACAATACGGAAAGTGATCATCCCGAAAATGAATATCTTGAAGTATTTTATGATGAAGGTATGATTGGTATTAGTATATTTTTATTATTATTGTTTACTGTTTTAAGTATTGGTTTAAGAAATTTATATTATTTTAGAAAAAATAATTATAATACAAGTTCATTATCGTATTTACAATTAGGTTTTGTTTCTGCTTTTGTAGCACAACTTGCTCACGATTGTGTATGTGTATCACTTAGATTTGTATCTTCAGGCGTGATGTTATGGTTGCTTATAGGTTCTATAATTGCAGTTGCAATAAGCAGTTTAAATAATAAAGAAGAAGTTCAAAATACAATTGTAATTCCTACAATAGTAAAAAGAGTTTGCCAAATTATAATTTTGTTAATGTGTGCATATCTTATATATATTTTTTATGGTTATTTTAAAGCAGATGAAATACATTCTCAAGGAATACAAAGTTCAAAAATCGGTAATTTTTCAAAAGCAATAAATTTGTATTCTCAAGTGATAAAGAAAAATCCTTCATTTATTATGCCGAGATATTTTAAAGCAAACAACTATAACGACAGATGGATAAGTGATGATCCTGAAAAAGCACTGAACGAATATAATGAAATATGGAAATTGGCACCGAATTATGTTCAATCTAAATTTTTGGCAGGCCTTGTATATACAAAACTTATAGGTTATTTTAACAATCAAGTAAATATTTGTGAACAACAACATAATGAACAGGGAAAACAACAAGCAATAAAAAACAGAGATAATTGTTTTAAACAGGCATTAAATTATTATAATCAATACAAAATGATAGATCCTATTTTCCCGCAAACATATTATCAGTTGGCAAATTTATATGCACAAGCCGGTCGTCCTGATTTAGCAGAAAAAGAATATTTGGAACATATTAATTTTCCTAATAAGTTACAAGAAAAGCCACATAATTTTTATAAAGAAGATTGGAAACAAAGAAGAAAAAAAGAATATGCCCAAACCTGTATATATCTTGGCAATTTAGAAGTTCTTACAAATAAATTGGATAATGCTGAAAAAGTATATATAGAATCTTTCAAATATGTTCCTAATAACCTTGAAGGTTTAAAAAATTTGGCCCTTGTTTATATAAAGAAAAAAGATAAAGAAAAATATAAAGAAGTTTATAATTTGTTAAAACAACATTATCCTGATAATTCTCATGTTAAACAAATGAAACCTGAAATTTAATTTATTGTAGAAAAAAATAAATTTTAGTATAATTATGGGATAATCTGGAAAGGTCGCATAGTTGGTCTAGTGCGCCGGTTTGCTAAACCGGTGTACAGGTGAAAGCCTGTACCGAGGGTTCGAATCCCTCCCTTTCCGGATTTTTTTATGCCTGTATAATTTGTATAATATGTGTTGTAACAATATGTATAAATGCAAGTCTAAGATAATAATGATATTTTATAAAGGAGCAATATTATGAAAAAGTTATTTTCAATAATTGCAATGTTGTTTTTAAGTTCTTGTTTGTTTGCGGCAAATGTTATAAATATGAAACTCGGTAAATTTGATGTAACGGCAATAAAAATACAATCTATGGATCACAAAAAAGATTTGTTCCGTTACAAAGATTCTAAAAAGTTGGAAGAAATTTTAAATCAAAAAGATTCTACAGCTTCGGCAATAAATGTTTTTTATGTCGATACAGGCGATCATAAAATATTGTTTGATACCGGAATAAATGCACAAATTTTGTTGGATGTATTAAAAAGTATAAAGGTTGAACCTAAAAACATAGATACAATTTGTATTACTCACATGCATTTCGATCACATAGCAGGTCTTATACAGGATTATAATAGAGTATTCCCTAAAGCAGACATTTATATTGCACAAGAAGAAGTTGATGCAAATAAAACTTCCGAAATATTGTTGGCATATCCGAACAGAATAAAACAATTCAAACAAAACGAACAAATTTTCCCTTTTATAAAAACTATTCCGGCTTTTGGTCACACTCTGGGCCATACAATGTTTGAAGTTACAAGTGACGGTCAAACAATGTTGGTATGGGGTGACATCCTTCATGCGCCTATACAGTTTCAAGATCCAAATATATATTTAATTTACGATACAGATCCTATACAAGCATTATCTGTAAGAAAAAAAGTTATGAAAGAGTATGCAGATACCGACACATACATTGCGGGTGCACATCTTTTAAATTGTGGTATAGGCAAATTAAAAAAAGATAAAACAGGCTACAAGTTTGATTTTCTACAAAAATAACATTAAAACAAAATTTTATATTTAAAGTTTAAAGATACTCTGATTTTTGAGTTTGGATTATGGAAAAAAAGTTTAGACCAATGAGAAGATTTAAACAACAATTAACACAAGAAGAATGTGTTGAAATATTAAAAACTGAAGTTAGGGGAGTATTATCTGTTTTAGGTGATGATGATTACCCTTACGGTATTCCCATAGATTTTTATTATAATCAACAAGATAACAAAATTTATTTTCATGGTGCAAAAGAAGGCCACAAAATAGATTCAATAAAAAAACATAACAAAGTTTCGTTTTGCGTTTTTGTTAAAGGTAATAGATTGAAAGATCATTGGGCATTACATTTCAAAAGTGTTGTTGTTTTTGGCAAAATTGAAATTGTTGAAGATTTTGATAAAGCAATGGAAATTTGTCGAAATCTTTCTTTAAAATTTACAAAAGACACATCAGAAATTGATATAATGATACAAAAGTACGGGAAAAATGTTATGTGTTTGGAACTTACACCGGAACATATTACCGGAAAAACAATAACGGAAAAATAGTATGACTATCGGTAACGAAGAAACATTATTTGAAGATAATACAAACCAACCATTAGCTTGGCGATTAAGACCGAGAAATTTGGAAGAGTTTGTCGGTCAACAGCATTTGGTTGGCGAAGGTAAAATTTTAAGAAAACTTATAGAAGGGGATAAAATTTCTTCCATAATATTTTGGGGGAATCCCGGAATAGGTAAAACTACTCTTGCAAGAATAATTGCCAACAAAACAAACTCAAAATTTATAGATTTTTCTGCCGTTACAAGTGGAATAAAAGATATTAGAGAAGTTATGGCTCAAGCGGAAAATAATAGAAAGTTCGGTCAAAGAACTATAGTGTTTGTAGACGAAATTCATCGTTTTAATAAAGCTCAACAAGATGCTTTTTTACCGTTTGTAGAAAAAGGTAGTATTATTTTAATAGGCGCTACGACAGAAAATCCGTCATTTGAAATAAATTCCGCACTTTTATCTCGTTGTAAGGTTTTTGTTTTTAAACCGATAGAAACTAAAGATTTGGTAAAACTTTTACAAAGGGCAGTTACTGATGAAAGAGGATTCGGTAAAGAAAAAGTTGTAATATCCGATGATATGCTTAATATCATTGCCGAATTTGCTAATGGTGATGCAAGAACAGCTCTTTCAACTTTGGAAATGGTTGTTCTAAATGGTGATATAGATAAGGATGGGAAAATTACGGTTACAAAAGAAACATTGGAACAATGTATATCAAAAAAATCTCTTTTATACGATAAAACCGGGGAAGAACATTACAATATAATTTCTGCACTTCATAAATCTATGCGAAATTCAGATCCTGATGCTGCAGTTTATTGGCTTGCAAGAATGTTGGAAGCCGGCGAGGATCCGTTATATATTGCAAGAAGAGTTACAAGATTTGCCAGTGAAGATGTAGGACTTGCAGACCCCAGAGCACTTGAAATTGCAGTAGCTGCATACCATGCTTGCCACTTTATAGGTATGCCGGAATGCAGTGTACATTTAACAGAAGCTGTTGTTTATATGTCTTTGGCACCGAAATCTAACGCTATGGACACAGCATATCATCTTGCTGCCGAGGATGCAAAACAGCACCTTGCAGAACCTGTTCCGTTAGTAATAAGAAATGCGCCTACAAAACTTATGAGAGAATTGAATTACGGTAAAGGTTATCAGTATGCACATGACACAAAAGACAAACTTACAAATATGCAGTGCCTGCCGGACTCTTTAAAAGATAGAACTTATTACCATCCGACAGAACAAGGTTTGGAAAGTAAATATAAGGAACGTCTAAAACAAATCAAAGAATGGAAAAAAACTCATAAATAGTTATTTTTCCAGTAATGCTTTTTCTACACCGCGGGCAAGTTGATCTGCACAAGAAGTTCCTTTCCCGTCACAATCGTTACCTTTTAACAAATCTACAACTCTTTGTGCACTTGTTCCTTCAAGAATTTTGCTTAGTGCGGAAGTATTTCCGGGACATCCGCCTAAAAATTTAATATTATAAATATTCCCTTTTTCCAATGAAAAAGAAATTTGCATTGCACATATTCCGTTTGTATTTACAGTATAAGTTTTCATATTTTTCCCCTGATAATAATCTTATGTTATTTTATCAAATTGATTTTTTATAAATCAAAAATTTGACTACATTAGCTCTAATTTTTATAATATAATCTATATTTATATTAAGGAGCATAAATTATGATAAAAAGAATGATTTCAAGTTTATTAACTGTATTGTTTTTTGCATGCGGAACAATTATTGCGGCAGACACAAAAGATGATTTATTAACTACCAAAGAAAAAGATATTGTTTCAATTTCGCAATATACGGCTACAGGAGATTTACAAAATTTGAGAAAAACAGTAGATAAAAGTTTAAATGACGGTTTAACAGTTAATGAGATAAAAGAAATAATGGTTCAACTTTATGCTTATTGCGGATTTCCGAGAAGCTTAAATGCTCTTGAAGTTTTGCTTCAATCAACAAATGACGGTTCTTATATTGAAGGTAAAGCGGGAAAACCGTTATCTAAAAAAGAAGATAAAAATAAAATAGGAACAAAAATTCAAACAGAACTGGTCGGAAGTCCCGTAAAAGGCGAATTATTTGAGTTTGCGCCTGCAATAGATGATTATTTAAAAGAACATTTATTCGGTGATATATTCTCAAGAGGAATATTGTCCTATAAAGAAAGAGAAATTGCAACAATCGCAGCGTTAGCATCTATTGAAGGTCTTCAATCACAACTTAATTCACATCTTCAAATAGGAAAAAATACAGGTTTAACAGACGGACAAATAACACAAATTCTTGTAATGATATCTAAACCGCATGCAGAAGTTTTACCTATAGGTGAAAAAAATGATGCTTATGCAAAATATTTTGTAGGTCAAAGTTATTTGAATATGTTAACAAAAGAACCGGTTGCAACTGCAAATGTAACATTTGAGCCTAAATGCAGGAACAATTGGCATATACACCATAAAGGCGGGCAAATTCTTTTAGTTACCGGCGGTAGAGGATATTATCAAGAAGCAGGAAAACCTGCACAAGAACTTAAAAAAGGTGATGTTGTAAATATTCCGGCAGAAACAAAACATTGGCATGGTGCAGCAAAAGACAGTTGGTTCAGTCATATAGCAATAGAAGTTCCGTCGGAAGGCGGTTCAACGGAATGGTTAGAAGCAGTTAGCGACGAAGAATATGAAAAGTTACCGTAACGGCATAAGAAGGAAGCAAAAAAAGTAAAATTTTTATAGGAGAATCTATAATGAAAAAAAGTTTATTTTTCGCAGTTTTGTTTTTTTGTTGTACAACAGCATCTTTGTTTGCAGATAGCACCAATGAACTTTTTATGAATTGTTTTAAAAAGGCACAATCTTTAAAACAACAAGGTATAAGTTACGATTTATATTCTGCATCAGGCAAGAAAAAGAAAAATGCAGTTGCAGCAACTGTATATATGAAAGGTGACAAAATGAGAATGGAAACTCCCGACGGTGTTTCTATTATAGATATTACAAAGAATGTAATGTATATTTGTTCCGACAGAGATAAAACAGCAATAAAAATGGCTTTAAATATGGATCAAGTTAAACAAGCATCAGCAGAAGTTTCTCAAGAAAAAGCAGACGAATTAATCTATTTAAAAGATGACAGTAAAAACGGATATGCTTGCAAAGTGTTCAAAGCAAAAGACGGTAAAAAAGATGTTGAATATTATATGACAAACGATTATGGTTTTCCTACATATATAAAAGAAGCAAAATCAGAAAGTAACATAACAAACTTTAAAGTAGGTTCAATAAAAAATAATTTGTTTGAAGTGCCTGCAAGTTATAAGATATTAAATATGGGAAATATTTCTGCATTGTCCGATGAAGTTAACAAAGATGTTAATAAAAAAGTATCGAAAGGTAAAAGTAATGTTAGTGAAAAAGCAAAAGGATATGCAAAAGATACAGCCAATGATACTGTAGTAGGTGGTATAAAAGAAGGAGTAAATGAAGTTTCTTCGGAACAAAAATCTAAAATTAAAGAAGAAACCAAAGAAAAAACAAAAAAAGCATTGAAAGGATTTTTAGGAATATAATTTTTGATAACCGGAGAACAAAATGAAATTATTGAACTTAGTTATCGTAAGTTTATTTGTTGTGTCTTCCGTTGCATATTCGGATATAGTTTCCGATTTAAAAGTAAAAAAGAACAACAGTCAAAAACAGGGAATTACTTATTCCATTGTTCTTAATGGTCATCAAGAAGAAAAGGTCATAATAACCGAAAAAGGTAATAATAAATTGGTAAAACATTATGATATGTATACTTTTTCATATCTGTTTGAGAACGGGAAAGTTTATTCCGTTCCTGACCAATGGCAACAAACAGACAAAAATTCACCGTTAATGATAACGGTTATTCCTAATGAAAAAGCAAAAGATCTTTGTGAAGAATATAAAATTCCTGACTATTCCGGGTATAAAGCAGTAAGAAAAGAAACGGTTAATGGTTATCCGTGCCAAGTATTACAAAAAATCGTTTCTTCAAAAGATATGGAAGACGAAATGGGTAATACTTTTAACAGCCAGGAAATATCAAGAATATATGTTAATGAAAAGAACGGATATCCCGTAAAAGTTATTACTTATGTCAGATCAAAATATAAAACCGAAAAAGATTATACCGATTATGATGACAAAGAAAGTTTGAATGCGGAAATGCTTCTTTCCGATTTCAGTACAAATCTTTCCGGGAAAATGTTGACTCTGCCTAAAAATGCCTATGTAGTTGATCCTGCAAATCCCAGCTCGGTTGATACTAATAAACTTATGAATTTTTATAAACAATTAGCGGACGACGAAGATGATGAGGATGAAGAATAAATATAAATAATTATTTGATATAAAAAAACAGGGGAATTTAATAATTTCCCATGCTTTTTTTATTTTCGAAACTTTTCTTTCAGCTTTTCCAGAAATACTTTGGCGGCAGGGGAAAACAGTTGAGATTTTTTCCAAACGATATTTAAATTGGATTCAAGTTTCGGGCTTAACGGTTTAAATGTTAAGTTCGAATTTGATGCCGTGTTTGCAAGTTTATCTAAAATTAAAGCATATCCTATACCGGAATTTACCATTAATCCCGCATTATAAAAAAGGTTATAAGTTGCAACAATATTTAAATTTTTTAAATTGCCTTTAAACCATTTAAAAAATATGTCATTAACGGAAGTTTTCTTTAATAATTGGCTTGAAACTATAAGCGGTAAACTTTTTAAATCTTCAAATTTAATATTTTCTTTCTTTGCTAAAGAACAATTCTTTTTCATGATTATGCCCCACTTGTCTTTTTTAGGCAGAGTTATATAATCGTATTTGGATATGTTTACCGGCTCTATCAAAACAGCAAAATCAAGTAACCCTTTATCTAACTTTTCGCATAAATCGTCTGCATTTCCGCTTAAAAAATCGAACTTTATTTCTTTATATTCCGTTTGAACCGTTTTTGCAATATTGGTTATTAAACTTATGGCATCACTTTCACCGCTGCCGATATAAACAGTTCCTTTTATAATATCTTTCGTTGAAAGAAACTCGTTTTTTGTTTTTTCTACCATATCAACAATTTCTTCGGCTCTTTGCCTTAAAATGTGCCCTTCTTCGGTAAGTGAAACGGAATGTTGTCCTCTGACAAAAAGTTTATGCTTTAATTCTTTTTCCAAATCTTGCAGTTGTCTTGAAAGTGTAGGTTGTGTAACATGTAAAACATTAGCGGCTTTTGTTATTGAGCCTTCTCTTGCAACAGCTAAAAAATATTTTAAAACTCTTATATCCATATATAAATAATACACTTTTCTGTTATGCTTTTCAAGCATATCTGAATATTAAATATAAGTATTTGCTATTTTAGAGAAAATAAAGGATAATAATATAAAAGAAAATGTCGGAGGTATAAAATGTTTAGAAAGTTAATAGTAAGTTTAATGGCAGTTTTATTAATTTCAGGGGGCAGTGTTATGGCAGCATCAAAAAAAGATTCAAAAGGTTGGGACAAAGTTTTTCCTAAAAGTGAAAAAGTAGACGTAAAAAAAGTAAGTTTTAAAAACAGGTTCGGTATAGAACTTGTCGGTGATTTGTATACTCCTAAAACATATAAGAAAGGTGACAAGTTGGCAGCAATTGCGATTTCCGGTCCGTTCGGTGCGGTAAAAGAACAAAGTTCCGGTTTATATGCACAAATTATGGCAGAAAGAGGTTTTATTACATTAGCATTTGATCCGTCATATACGGGTGAAAGTAAAGGTGAACCCAGATATGTGGCATCACCTGATATCAATACGGAAGATTTTCAGGCAGCAGTGGACTTTTTATCCGTTCAAGACAATGTTGATCCTGACAAAATAGGTATTATCGGCATTTGCGGTTGGGGCGGACATGCTTTAAATACTGCAAGTATAGATACAAGAATAAAAGCAACAGTTACATCCACAATGTATAACATGAGCAGAGTAAACCATAAAGGTTATTTCGACCAAATGACGGAAGATGAACTTTATGCTTTAAAACAAGAATTGAATGCACAAAGAATAAAAGATTTTAAGAGCGGAAAATATGAACTTGCCGGCGGAGTTGTTGATCCGTTACCTGCAGATGCACCGCAATTTGTAAAAGATTATTATGCATATTACAAAACACCCAGAGGTTACCATAAAAGAAGTTTGAACTCTAATACTGGTTGGAACAAAACATCCGCACTTTCGTTTATTAATACACCGGAACTTACTTTTACTAAAGAAATAAGAAGTGCAGTGTTAATGATACACGGTGAAAAAGCACATTCCTGCTACTTCAGTAAAGATGCTTATATAGATATGGTTCAAGGTGAAGGCAGTAAATATAAAGATAACAAAGAAATTATGATT
>JAFXOB010000153.1 GCA_017529005.1 Elusimicrobiota bacterium | reverse complement strand
GTATAAAACAGTTTCAACAACTTATGATTTGGAATACGGAAGTGCAACAATTGAAATGCACATTGATGCAATAAACGAAAAAGATAATGTCCTTATTGTAGACGATTTACTTGCCACGGGCGGAACTGCTTGTGCGGCAATAGATTTGGTTAAAAAATTAAAAGGTAATGTTATTGCTTGTGCTTTTGTTATAGAACTGACATTTTTAAATGGTAAAGAAAAATTAAAGGATACCGAATACTCTTCGATAGTACAATACTAAAATTTTGCTTTGCAAAATTTTGAGGTATAGAAGAATAGAAGAATGGAAGGGATAGAAACAATAATAAACATGTCATTCCGCACTTGATGAGGAATCTCATAGTTGAGTTTTTTTCATACATCTATACATCCATACTTCCGGACATCTGAAATTGTAGTTTAAAGCCCTGATAGCTCAACTGGATAGAGCAGATCCGTCCTAAGGATAAGGTTGGAGGTTCAACTCCTCTTCAGGGCGGTTTTTTATTTATATAAAAATTTATAAACTGTAACTTTTTTCAAAAATAATAGTCAAAATATTATATGAAACAAAAATTTTGTAAAAAGGAGATTGTTATGAAAAAAAGTACAATGTTTTTAAGTTTGGTAATGATGTTGGGTTTGTCCGTTTCATTGTTTGCAGAAGTTCCGCAGGAAAAAAGTTCGGATTGTATGATTCCCCCTCCGCCGCAATGTCAACAAGAAAGAGATTGTAATGATGAATTTATGCCTTTTTGGAATATAGATATGTTTCAAAAAGATTGTCGTCCGTGTGAACCGAATACGGCTCATTTTGAAAAAGGTAAATTCGGGAAATTTTTCTGTGATGAAAAGTTTAAAAATTTAAATCTCAGTGATAACCAAAAGGAAGCTTTAAAAGCATTAAATAAAGCAAATTTTGAAGCTGATAAAGAATTAGTCGTAAAATTTAAAACAAAAGTAAAAGCTTTAAATGATGAACTTTTAAAAGAAAAATACAGTCCAAAAGAAGTAAAAAACATAACGAAAGAAATTAAAAACTTGTCGGCAAAATTAATAGATAATAAAGCAGCTAAAAAAGAAGGTATAAGGAAAATTTTAACAGCCGAGCAATACAATAAAATTTTTAAAGTTAAAACTCATTTTGACATATTAGCGGAAAGGTTAGGTTTATCGGCAGAGCAAAAAGAAAAATTTGTAAAAATACTGGAAAACAAAAAAGAAAAAGAAATGTCTCTCAAACAACAATTAAGAGAAAAAGATATGTTATTGAAAAAGGAATTCGACAAAGAAAATATTGATAAAAATGCAATAGCAAAATTATCCGACGAAATATCAAATATAACAAAAGATTTATTTAAATTGGATATTGATACCAAAATTGAGTTAAAAGAACTTTTAACCGTTGAACAATATAACAAGTTTATAAAACCGCGTCCTAATCCCGTAAAACCTGTAAAGCCTGTAAAACCTGTAAAACCTATAATATATGAACCGACTGCTTGTGATAAAAATATTGACAAAAAATAGTTTATAGACTATAAATAAATATGTCGGGTGTTGTGGTCATAAATCCTGCGGGAAAAATCACCACCACCCGACTTTTTATTTTCCGTATCTTTTTTTGAATTTCGTATAATAACTTCTTTTTGAATTAAATTTCTTTTTATGAGAAAAAACATGAGAGTTTTGATTACTTAAACTCTGTGTTATTGTAAGTTTTTGTTTCATCCTTTCATTTCTGTCTTTTTCTACAAAAATATCATTGCCGTCTAAATCCTGCTCTGTATAGTACATCATAGTTGAAAATGTTGACGGAGTAGGTGTAAATACTTGTACTTGTTCCGGATGAAATTTTAAGTTTTGATTAATAAAAAGTAATAAATCTTGTGTTTCGGATAAACTGCATCCCGGATGAGCAACCATAAAATAGCAAGTAAGAAATTGGTTTAACGGTTTATTTATATAATCAAAATCGTTCATAAAATCAAGGAAGGTTGTTTGTTTGGGTTTACCCATCATATTTAAAACTGTATCGGAGGTGTGTTCCGGTGCTATTTTCAGTTGTCCCGATATATTATGTTCCGATATATATTTTAAATAGTTTTCCCCGTATTTAGTATCTGCAATTATTAAATCGTGTCTCATACCGGAAGATACAAAAACTTTTTTTATTTTACTGTTTTTTGCAACTTCCGATAATAAATCTATTTGTTTGTCATGCGAAAAGACAATGTTTTCACAAACTTTCGGATATAAACATCTTCTGTTTTTGCATTTACCTGTTATTCCGTTTATTTTACAACCTATTTTATACATATTGCCCGTAGGACCGCCGATATCGGAAATATACCCCTTAAAATCGGGTTTTTGAACTAATTTGTTAATTTCTTTTATTATAGACTCTTTACTTCTTGATATTACTGATTTCCCCTGATGAACGGCAATTGCACAGAAATTACATTCCCCGCAACAGCCTCTGTGGGATACAACGGAAAATTTTATTGTTTCCTGGGCTTTTACTTTACCTTGTTTTTCATAATACGGATGAATTTCTCTTGTAAAATCCATATCATAAATTTTGTCTAACTCTTCTTGAGTTAATAAATCTTGCGGAGGATTATGTATTAAATATCTTGTATCATGTTGTTGATTTAACCCTTTTGAATTAACATAAGCGGAATTTTCATAGAAAAGTTGAAACATTTGTCTGAATTTTGTTTTATCCTGGGAACATTGTTCAAAAGACGGAATATCTATGTATTCGGTTTTTGGTTCTTTAGATATATAACATAAACCTTTTATATCTCTGTAATCTTTATTTTCTTTCAAAGCATAAGAAAGTTCAAGCATAGTTTTTTCCGCCATACCATAGACTAAAATGTCCGCTTTGGAATCAAAAATTAAAGATCTTCTTAATTTTTTATCTTTTAAATCGTAATGAACTACTCTTCTTAAGCTTGCTTCCACACCGCCTAAAACGATAGGTTTCGTGTTTTTAAAGTATCTTCTTATAAGGTTAGTATAAACCATACAAGCTCTGTCGGGACGACGATTATTTATCCCGCCGGGAGTTAAATCATCTTCGTTTCTGAATTTGCCGGTTGCCGTATAATTTGCAACCAAAGAATCCATTGCTCCGGCACTTACAGCCCAATACAGAGAAGGTTCCCCTAACCTTGCAATATCATCGGTATTTATATCCGGTTGAGCAATAATTGCAACTTTAAAGCCATGTATTGTTAACCAGTTACCTATAACGGCAGTTCCGTTAAAAGGACTATCAATATAAACATCCCCCGATATAAGTATTATATCAGGTTTATTCCAGTGTAATTTATTTATTTCTTCTTTAGTTGCAGGTAAAAACATTTTCTAATTCCACTTGTTAAAAACAAAAAATACCGCAAGGACTAAAAAACAGAATCCTACAATATAGTTCCATCTAAAATGTTCATTTAAATAATATATTGAAAAGAATGCAAAAACAGTCAACGATATAACTTCCTGTATCATCTTTAATTCCGTGGCATTAAATTGACCATATCCCAATCTGTTTGCGGGAATCATAAAGCAATATTCAAAAAAAGCTATAGACCAAGAAATTAATATAACTTTCCATATTGATAAATCTTTAAATTTTAAATGTCCGTACCATGCAAAGGTCATAAAGACATTTGATACTGTTAATAATAATATAGTTTTCATGATTGTGATATTATACAAAATAATAGTATAAGATTGTATTGGTGCTTTAATTTTTAATTATTAATGTTATTATTAAAATTGCTACAAGTATTATTAGAACAGCTATGGATATTAAGATCCATTTTGCTATTTTAAACAACTTATTTAAAGATTTGTTTGTTTGAAAAAACTGTTGCTGAATAAGGTTTGTAAAAGCAGCTGCACCTATGGTAAAGTCATCTATCCAACCGATAACCGGCATATCCGGAATTAAATCCACGGGTGATGCTCCGTAAATTATTGCTGCAATAAATAATATCCAAGCCCAAACTTTTTTGCTTTGGCTTTCTTTAATATTTTTATTATCTTGTTCTTTTATATCGTCTATATTATCAACTATTTCCGGTTCAACAGGTTCTTGTGTTTGCGACATTGTTACTCCTCTATAAAGTACTTTGGGAAAATAATTCACGAAGTTTTGTTTCTAAGCCATTAAATTTTTCATTGTTTGTATAACGGTTT
>JAFXOB010000152.1 GCA_017529005.1 Elusimicrobiota bacterium | reverse complement strand
AGATTTTATATTTATATTTGAGAAATAATTATTCCTACTAATAATAATTTCTACCGATGTATATTTTTTTTCTTCCGTTTTAAGATTATTCTTAGTTTTAATAAAATCTTTAACTTGTTTGGGTGATATTATATTGTTAATTTCTTTACTTTTTAAAAGATAAGTATCACTATCTTCATCTAAAATAATATTATCTGTATATTTTAAAATTGGCAATAATTGAATAAAATTTATTTTAAAACTTTTATACAATATATTAAAATTAGGCTCATCTTTTTCTTTTTCATATTTGTACTGTTGTAAAAGATACGAAATATTTGTCAATCTTAAATCACAAAGTACATTTAAATTTTCCAACATATTCTCTATATATGGCATAACAAGTTTTGCCATATATTCCGACATAAAAATTATTGTATCTATTTTGTAATCTTTTACAAAGTTGTTTATGTTTGTTTTAAACATTTTGTTTTTCATCATATCTCTAATACAAAATTGACTAACATTAAAAATTAATTTATTTTGCTCATCTTTTTCTTGTTTTGTTTCATTTTTCTCGTTTTCTGTTTGTGTGTTTAGTTTAGTATTTTTATGAACAAATAAAATTTTTACATCATTATCTATCTTTAAAATATTATACAGTTCTAATACGTTTTTATCTTGTTTAAAAATTGGAGTTGCTGTTAATTCTTTTTGACTTACTATAAGAATATTTGCCATATCGTCTCCTTAATATTTATTTTCAAAAATAATACATTTCTTATTACATTCTGTATTTTTATTTATAAAATCAAAGTTCTTATTAAAAATATTCCCTAATTTTAATTTTACAATACTACAAGAGTATGCATCGCCATTCTCATCCACACAAGCATAACCTATTCCGGCATTACATATCTTATTATTATTGTTATTATCTAACTTACTATTATACAATTTTATTGAATTATTATCTATAAAATTATCTAATAATTTATAATTTTTATTTGAATTTAAATTTGAAACTAAACTTATATTAAATCCGTATTTATTAAAGATTTTTTTATAATTAAGAAATTCTAGCAATTGAAAACTATCATTCATATAACAAGCTGAAATTTGATAACCGTAATTTTTTAAGTTCAATAATTTTTCTATTATTTTATTTTCATCAATATAACAAGGATGGAATGTAACATTAAAAAAAGTATTGTTTCTATCAATATTTTTATTTGACAAAAAATTTATATCCATTGATAAATTTGTAGTAATGTGAACATAATGGAATTTAGATAATTCTTCTATTATTAAATTTATATTTGGATATAATAAGGGTTCGCCGCCAGTAATACATATTTTACATTTACCATATTTTTTATAGATATATTTCCAAGCACTCAATATTTCATCAATACTATAAATTTTTTTAGGTAAAATTTTTGACTTTGCATTACAAAACTTACAATCATAATTGCAATATAACCAAATATCCCAAGCAAATATTTTCATTTTTTATTTGTCTTTTCTGAATAAAAATTGTTTAATTTTTCCGCTATTTTTTTCCAATTATAATTTTCTTCTACAATATTTCTTGAATTATTTGACAATGTTTTATATAAAGACTCATCGTTATATATTTTCACAATATTATCGGCAAAAATATTTTTATCATCTGAAATCAATGCAAAATTACCGGTACTATAATCTATACCGCTTACTGCCTCTTTTGTTGCTACAACAGGTACACCCATTGCCATTGCTTCTAAAACTTTTCCCTTTATTCCGCCACCAAGTCTAACAGGAGCAATAAATATATTAGGCTTTTTTAAGTATTTTCTTATATCTTCTACTTCACCAGTAATGATTATATTATTATCTTTTAAATCTTCCACGGCTTTTGTAACTCCGGAACCTACTATATACAATTTTATATTCGGAATTTTCTGAATAACTTTAGGATATATATTCTTAACAAAATATACTATTGCATCTGCATTTGGAAAATGTTTATAGTGACCCACAAAAACTAAATTTTTTTCATTATCTATTTGTTCATTTGGCTTGTAAAAATCAGTATCCACACCTGTTGGTATTATTGTCGCTTTAATATTATTATTTAGATTTTCTATTAAATATTTATCTCTTTCCGTAAGAACTATAACAGAAGTAAAAAAATCTAAAATTTTTTTCTCATATTGAACAAGCTTTTTCCATTCAAAAAATCTTTCACTATCTTCTAAATCTCTATCATGAAAAGATTGATTGAAATCAAGTAAACCCATATCATGTTCAGTATAAAAAACAGGAACATTTTTTATATGTTTTACATATTCCGTCATTATTAAAAAATCTAATTGAACTATATCAGGTTTTACAACATCCAAAACCTTTTTAAGTTCATTAATCATAGCCTGTGTATAAAAAAAACTTACACTTCTTGGAAGATCTTCTCTTATTATTCTTTTATCTTCTTCTCTTAAAACGGGGAAAACATCCATACAAAATTCTTTTGCTAAATTAACACAAGATCTATCGGCCGAAGGCTCAATATATGCCAACAAATATACTTTATTTTCTTTAGATAAATGTTTAATCAAATTATATAATCTCACTTTACCGCCATCTCTTGCAGGAAAAGGGAAATAAGGCGAAATTATCAATATTTTTTTCATTATATTATTTCCTCCGTTTTTAAGCCATATTTTTTTCTGTTTTTTATTATATAATCTAATAATTTTTTATATGTATCAGGTCTAAATGTTATATGTGACGAGATTTTATTAACGTTATTTTTATCATAATTTATGCATTTTTTACATATTTTATCCGGTTTTTGTAAAAATAAATTTTCTCTTAATTTTTGATATGCTGAATTATTCCAAATTTCATTAAATGAATTTTTATTTAAATTACCTATATGTCTATCTGCCAAAATACATTTGTTCACATTTCCTTGATTTTCAACATAAAAATAATCCCATGGTGAAGGACAAATACAAATTGAATTTTTATATTTTTTAAAAGAAGGTGGTAAAACAACATTTATTCCCAACCGTTTGGATAAATTTGAAATCTTTGTAAAATTTTTATTAACAAGTTTTTTATTAAAGAAAACAGATAAATCAAAATGTTTATATTCAAATATAGTCATATATTTAAAAATAACATTTTTTATATTTAATTTTTTTGCTAATAAAATAAAATTTTCCATATCGTTAATATTTAATTTTGTTAAAATACTACATAAGCTTATTCTTACATTCTTTTGTTTTTTTATTCTTTTTATATTGGAAATTATTTCATCAAATTTATCTATTCCCACTATTTTTTTATGCAATTCTTTGTTTGATGCATGCAAAGAAATCACTATATTATATAAACCTTTTTTTGGGAAAGTTACATTTTTTAAAGCAACACCGTTTGTAAAGAAAGTTTTTGTTTGGTTTGGTATTTTTTTATCAATATATTTTAAAAACTTATTTATATTAGGCATTAATAAAAATTCACCATAACCATGAAAATCAACATTCAAAGCTTTTTTTAAAACAGCTGTGAGATTCTTTTCAAAAAAGCTTTTATATCCGTTAAAAGAAAAATTTGGATACTTTCCTCCTAAACAAAAAACACATTTAGCATTGCAAAAAAAATGAGTTCCTACTCCTATAGTAGTAGGAACCGATTTAAGAATTGTCTTACCTTTTAATAATTCAAATTTATTTAATAGATTATTAAGTTTTATTATATCATCTGCCATTTATTTGATGTAAAAAACTAAAGAAAATTTACATGGTTTATTGGTTTTTGCATATTAAACAAAATCGTATTAAAACTATCACATCTGCACAACAAAGGACAATCTTTAAAATTAATATTCTTATAAACTTTTTCTCTTTGTTTAGAATACCAAATTTCTTTTAATGTATTTTTTTTCAAATCTCCTAAACAATATTTATTTACGCCTCTCATATGACAACATAAATACATCTTTTGATTAGCGGCTATTACCGTAGCAAAGTTATGTCCATAGCAAACATCATATTGCCTGCCGCATTTCTTAGAAGCAATAAGCTTATACTTATGCATAGAACTGACAACCGAGAATTTTTTATTTGAATATTTATATGCTTCTTCTATATTCTTTATTACAGCATCTTGATTCTTTGTATTAAATTCTGACTCCATATGTTTTTTTAGAAGTGGTCT
>JAFXOB010000151.1 GCA_017529005.1 Elusimicrobiota bacterium | reverse complement strand
TAAACATATATAAACTACAAAAAAACAACTAGACCCTTAAATTGCTTGATTGCCCCTTTTACAGGACACTCATCTGCATATTATTCAGTTATCAAAGACCTTTTTGAGAGAGAAAAAAAACCATCCTTCTTTGCATCTCGTCTTTCAGCAAAGAATTTTCTCTGCATATATATTAGTTGGGTGCTTCATTTTTCCAGAAGACTTATTTACCCGTACTATTAATTACTACTACTTAAAAAGGATACTGCTCAAAACTACTAAAAGATCAATTCCGCTTTTACTTATACCACAAATTATTTTTTTTGTCAAGTATTTTTTTCAAAGCTTAAAAGTTATACCATACTTTTTAAAATTTGTCAAGTACTTTTTTTCTTTTGTACTTTTAATCGTTTCAAACTTTTAAAAAGAACTTTTTGCAATTCCGATTTGCAATGGGCATATTTATACCATACTTTCAAAAATTTGTCAAGTACTTTTTTTCTTTTGTACTTTTTATCTCTAAACTTTTAAAAGAACTTTTTGCAATTCCGATTTGCAATGGGCATACTTATACCACACTTTTAAAAATTTGTCAAGCGAAAATTTTGCAATGCAAAAATTTGAGGGATAGAAGTATGGATGTATGGAGGGATGGAATAAAAATTTGTATAATATATATGTTATGGAAAAATTTAAATCGGAACTTTTATTACCGGCAGGCTCTTTATCCAGACTTAAAACTGCTGTATTATACGGCGCAGATGCCGTATATTCCGGAACTCCGGATTTATCTTTAAGAGCAAGATCTTCTTTCCCATTGGAAGAACTTAAAGAAGGTATTGATTTTGTTCATAATGCAAATAAAAAAATATATCTTACATTAAATTTATTTTCTCATAATAAGGATATTGATAAATTATCTGTCTTCGTAAATACCATAAAGGAATTAAATCCTGACGGGATTATTATTTCCGATCCGGGAGTTTTTCAATACGTTCATGACAGAATACCTGATTTACCGTTACATATATCTACACAAGCAAATGTTTCCTCTTCTCTTACTGTCGATTTTTGGAGGAAGATGGGTGCAAGCCAATGTGTGTTATCCAGAGAAACATCTTTTAATGAAATTGTTGAAATAAAACAAAAATGTCCGAGCATAAAAATAGAAATGTTTATACATGGTGCAATGTGTATAAGCTATTCCGGAAGATGTCTTATTTCTGCATTTATGGCTTCAAGAAGTGCAAACCAAGGAGCATGCGCTCATTCTTGCAGATGGAAATACAAAATATACCTTGAAGAAGAAGAAAGACCGGGTAAATATTATCCGATAGAAGAAGATGACAAAGGAACTTATTTTTTTAATTCTAAAGATTTATGTTTAATGCCTAAACTTGATAAAATTTTACAAGCCAAAATAGATTCTTTAAAAATTGAGGGACGAACAAAAACGGAATATTACGTTGCACAAACTGCAAGAATCTACAGAAAAGCAATTGATGATTATTATAATAATCCTGAAAAATGGAACTATTCTATATATATGAAAGAACTTGAAACTTTACAAAACAGAAGGTACACACTGGGATTTTTTAACGGGATACCCGATGACAGTGCACAAGATTATAATGATACTTCAAGTAAAAGCAATTATAGAAATTGCGGAGTTGTAAGAGAAATTAACGGTAATAAAATCACTCTTGAATTACGGCACAAATTATCAAAAGATGACGAATTCGATTTATTATCTCCTTATCAATTTGAACCTTACAAAATAAAACTCGGTGATATTCAAATTGCAAACTCAAAAAGAATTGTTGATACTATTTCACCGGGACAACTTAACCAAGCAATAGTAATCTCCGTTCCGGAACAAGATATAAAACTTTTTCCTAAATATACTATTGCAAGAATAAAAATCAAATGAAAAGAATTCTTTTGTTATTTATTGGTATTACTTTCGCATTATTTTGTTTAGAAATTTTATTACAGACAAGTTCTTTTGTTTTAAAATATGCCAACAAAATATCAAACTCACAAAAAACAGAAAAACGAATTAAAACTAAAAACGATAATTCCATAAAAATATTGTGTATAGGTGAATCTACAACTTATGGTCAATACACCAAAATGTTACCTTATTTTTTTAATAAAAAAATAAATAAAGATTTTGTTGTTATTGATTGCGGTATTCCCGGAACAAACATGAAAAATATTGCAGAAAGGATAAACGAACAAATAAGTTATTATCAACCGGATATTATAGTATCAATGATGGGAATTAACGATGCACAATTTGATGATAAACAAATATATAAACAGTATCCGATAAAAATATTTAATCTGTTTTTAATAATAAAAAGAAACATTGAAAGTATTGTCGCAACAAAATTATATGCTCAAGAAAACAAAAGAACATATTATCAAAAAATAGTTGATGATTATTTTAATACAGGAAAAGGATTGGAAATTCTTATTGATATAGTAGATAAAAATCCTCAAGATGAAGATGCAATAAAAAGTTTAATATATACTTATAGAATGGATCTTAATTATCCGCAAACAGAAAAATATTCCAATATTTTTTTTGAACATCATAAAACAGATAATTCAATATTATTTATGTTAACAGATTGTTATATAAAACAAGAAAAATTTGAAGATGCTTACAAGTTAATATTGGCAACAATACAAAGCAATGAACTTTCCGATAAACAAAAAAACAAATATCTTTCCGATTTAGTAGAATCTTTCATATATTATTCAACATTAGAACAAACAAAAAAATATTATGAATTTTTAACAAGCAATAAAATCGAAACTTCTGTTTTAGATCATTTATACAATTATTTAAAAGCAAACAATATAAATGTTAAATATTATACATATAAAAACAAATATAAATATTTTGCAAGACAACCTGACTTAAATACAGAAGAAATAAAAAAATATTATCAATATATAGCAAAACAAATTATTGATAACAATACTATATATATATGTATGGGATACCCAACAATACCTATAGAACAATTTAAAAATTTTTTTGAAGGAACAGATTTAATAAACAAAATTTATTTTGTTTCAAACGAAAAAAATTTTAAAGAAGCATTAAACAAATATTCTTATTACCAAATATTTAGAGATAACTTTGCAGGAACTTTCGGACATTGTACCAATTACGGAAATGAACTTATTGCAAAAAACCTTGCAGAAACTATTATAAAATTGATAGATTAATAGTATGTCATATTTGAAACTTGATTTACATGATATATTTAATAAAGGAAAAGAAATTGATAAAGCTTTAGTTGATATAATTCAGCAAGCCAAAAGTAAAAAAATAGATATAGTTGAAATTATACCGGGAAAAGGAACCGGTCAACTAAAAAAGAAAGTTATACGATTTTTAAATGAACCAAAAATAAAAGAATGTTACAGCAGATATAAAACAGATAACATAAATTTTGGTAAAATATACGTATATTTTAATCATAAAAAATTGGAGAAAAAAGATAAATGAAAAATTTTATAATTGTAACTTTAATAAATATAGTTGCTTTATTTATTGTATCAATTATGTTAGGCGGAATAATTATTTCAAGTTGGCAAACATTACTTGTTTCAGCAATAGTACTATCTTTAATAAATATTTATCTTAAACCTATAATAAAAATTATAATGTTACCTGTAAACTTTCTTACATTAGGACTTTTCACTTTATTTATAAATGCCTTTTTATTAATATTTGTAGAAAGTTTGGTAAAAGGATTTTATATAAAAAATTTCTCAACAGCTTTTATAGGAGCTTTACTGTTAAGCATAATTTACCTGATTATTGAAAAATTTGTTATAGTAAGGAACAAAGATTTTTATAAAGAAATAAAAAAAGAAGAAAAAATAAACAAAGAAAATGTTATAGACGTAGAAGGAACTTACGAGGAAGACAATAATAAAAGTTTAAAAAATTAATTTTAAATTTTAAGTGAGGTAAAATCGATGATAACAAAACAACTTATTGAAAGAATTTTTTCTGCTGCAAATATATTAAGATGGAATGATCATATAAGGCCATTTGATTTTTTTGAAATAGACAAACAAGCTCACAAAATGATTATTGCATATATAATTGCTAAATTTGATGAAGAAGAAGGTAAACCTATAGATTGGCTTAAACTTATTGAAGGCGGAATATTTGAATTTTTACACAGGACAATGTTAACCGATTTAAAACCTGAAGTTTACCATGAAATAATGTCTAAAAAGAAAAAAGAGTTAAATAAGTGGGTTTTAGAAAACCTTATAGAGGATATTTCAAAAATAGGATCTGAATTTTCAAAAAGATTTGAACAATATTTATTTGATGATGAATATGCAAAATATGAAAAAAAGATTCTTGCAGCTTCTCATGAATTTTCTACAAGATGGGAATTTGGTGTAATATTTCCTTTAAACAAAATGCTTTACGGAATAGACAGAACAAAAGAAACCGTTGATGCCTGCGTGTCGAAATATCAAGAATTTGCCGGTGTAAAAAAATTGATGATGAATAAGAAATATTACGGATTTCTTGATTTGTGCGGTCAACTGAGATTTCAACAAAGATGGGCACAATCTTTCAGGCAACCAAAGACTTCTGTTTTAGGCCACATGTTTATAGTAGCGATTTTTGCATATTTATATTCTCTTAAAATGAATGTTTGTGAAAAGAGATGTTATAACAATTTCTTCTCATCTTTATTTCACGATTTACCTGAAATTTTAACAAAAGATATAATAAGTCCGGTAAAATCTTCCGTGGAAGGTCTTGAAGATATAATAAAAGAATTTGAAAAGAAACAAGTTGAAAACAGAATTTTACCTTTACTTCCCGAAACATGGCATTTTGAAATGAAATATTTTATAGAAAATGAGTTTGCCAACAGAGTTGTAGAAAATAATAAAATTAAGTTTTTAGATACTATTGAAGAAAAATATAATGAAAATTGTTTTTGTGCAACAGATGGAAAACTGGTAGAAATATGTGACAAATTATCCGCTTATATTGAAGCTTCTTTAGCATTAAGATACGGCATTCATTCCGACATGTTAAATAAATCTAAAATGAACCTTTATAATAAATTTGCAAATTTAGAACTTGCAAACTTAACATTTAAAGATGTTTTTGATTATTTTAAAGAAGAAAACTAATAACCTTCTTCTTCGGAATCTTCTTCAGATAAAACTTTTTCGTCATATTGACTTTTTTGAGTGCAATACATTGTAGGCATAGTTCCTTCTAAAAATGCTTCAAGATAAGCATTTGGGGTTTTACTTAATGCAAGTAAACCTGTTTTAGGATCTATTAATGCCCACTCAATTCCACTGTTAGGTTGAGTAAAATCTACGGTAGGATAACCTTTTAAAGCTTCTTTCATAAAAGTTGTCCATATAGGACATGCAAGGCTACCACCTGTAACCTTTGTACCTAATGAAGTTATATCATCATACCCCACCCAAACACCTGCAACAATTTGCGGAGTATAACCAACAAACCATGCATCAACACTATCGTTTGATGTTCCGGTTTTACCTGCACAAGGTCTGCCCAACTGTCTTGCCGCATACCCGCTACCGTTTTTTACAACACCTTGTAATAAATTTGTCATAACAAAAGAAGTTTGAGGTGATAAAACTTCTTTTTCTACAGGAAGGTTATTTTCTAAAACTTTACCGCTTTTATCAACAACTTTTGTAATAAAATAAGGTTCTGTTCTTACTCCTCCGGAAGCTAATGTACCGAAAGAAGAAACCATTTCCTGCAAAGTAACATCACTTGAACCGAGTGCTAAAGATAAAGTATTTGTTAAAGGACTTTTAATTCCCATTTTTCTTGCATAATCTATAACTGTAGCCGGTTTTATTTTATCAATAACTTCAATTGCGCAAGTATTTAATGATCTTGCAAGAGCTTCTCTTAATAAAACATTTCCTCTATATCTTCCCCCATAGTTTACCGGATACCAAATTTTCATAGGATCCAACAATTCTTCAGATGTCATTTTTTCTGCCAATACTTCTACATAAGAAACATTTCTTGAAACTAAATCCCATTTTTTTCCATCAAACCAATATACCATTTGTTCGTCTTCCAGTTCGGTTGCGGGTGTCATTTGTTTAGTATCTATTGCTGCAGTATAAACAAAAGGTTTAAAAGAAGAACCTGCTTGTCTTTTTGCTTGAACAGCTCTGTTAAATTTGGTTTCTTTAAAATCTCTCCCGCCAACCATAACTCTTATAGCACCGGTTTTAGGATCTATAGCCATTATAGCACCTTGAACTTTTTTAGGTTCCACACCTTCTTTTTCAAATGTATCCAAATGATCTTTATCAAATTTGTCCAATGCTTCGGTTAAAGCTTTTTCTGCTGCTTCCTGCATTTTTATATCAAGAGTGGTGTATATTGTTAAACCACCTTTATGTAAAACATTTGTCCCGTATTTCGGTTCTAACAATATCCTTAAATATTCAACAAAATAATGTCCCGAAGTTTGTTCTTGAGTATGTTTTTCTGTAGGCACGGGAACTTCGTTTGCTTCTTTTTCCTGTTCTTCCGTTATATATCCCAACTCTCTCATTCTTGATAGAACAATAGCTCTTCTTTTTGTTGCTCTTTCCGGATTTTTTAATGGTGAATAATAATTAGGGGCTTTGGGAAGGCCTGCAATTAAAGCTGCTTCCGCCAAATTTAAGTCCCTGACTGATTTACCAAAATATATTCTTGATGCAGATTCTGCACCATATCCACCTGCACCAAAATATATTTGATTTATATAAAGTTGTAGAATTTCTTCTTTAGTATATTGCCTTTCAAGTTGGATTGTCAGTAACACTTCTTTTATTTTTCTTATTATTGTCCTTTCTGCAGTTAAAAATATTGTTTTTGACAACTGTTGAGTTATTGTGGAACCACCTTCTGCAACTCTGCCTTTTAAGATATTTTTTACAAAAGCTCTCAAAATACCTTTTGTTGATATCCCCCAATGACTATAAAAATCATTATCCTCTGTTGCAATAAAAGCATTCTGCAAATCCAAAGGAATATCTTTTAATGGTACCAACACTCTTCTTTCAACAAACAGTTCAGTAATAAGTCTTTCATTCCTGTCAAAAATTCTTGTAACAATACTAGGTGTATAATTTTCAAGATGAGATATAGAAGGCAATTCATCTATAAGTTTTTTTGTGTATAGAGAACCGGCAACCATTACTATTGAAAAAAGTATTACTAATACTAATAATATTTTAAATTTCATAAATAAAATATCCTTTAATAACTAAATATTATACATAAGAAAAAATTGCAAGGCAATTTTTAGATTATAAGTTTATAGTGGGATAGAGTTATTGGTTAAAAAACAACCTATTATCCTATAATCTCATAACCCCATAACCTAAAATTTTTTCTTGAAAAAAATTTTATACACATATATAATAATGGTTGAAAATTCAAAGGATTCTATTATGACTAACGGAATAGGTTTGTTTTTTACATTAACAAGCGGTTTAACTATTGCCTTAATACTCGGTTATATAGCTCATAAAATAAAATTATCTCCTCTCGTAGGATACTTAATAGCAGGTATTTTGGTAAGTCCTCATTCACCGGGAATTGTTGCCGATATGAGTATTGCTCAACAATGTGCGGAAATCGGTATCGTTCTTTTGATGTTCGGTGTTGGAATGCACTTCAAAATTGCAGATTTTATTGCCGTAAAAAATGTTGCCGTAGGTGCATTAATTCAAATAGCAAATTGTACAATTATTTCCACAATATTAATTAAATTTTTAGGATGGTCTTGGACTTCCGGTATCATTTTAGGTATGTCAATATCTGTTGCAAGTACGGTTGTATTAACAAGAGTTTTTTCCGATAACAAAATATTACATACTCCAACCGGTCATGCAGCTATAGGTTGGCTCATATTAGAAGATCTTTTTACCATTATAGTATTAGTTTTGTTACCTGCTTTTTTAGGAAAGACAGCATCAAATCATAATTTGTTTCTTACATTTGTAATTACAATATCAAAACTTGCCGTTTTGGTTGTATTTGCTTTAGTTGTAGGTAAAAAAGTTATTCCTTTCTTATTGGAACATATAGCAAAAACGGGGAATAGCGAACTTTTTATTTTATCTGTTCTTGTTATTGCACTTGGAATTTCAGTTTGTGCAACAGAATTTTTTGGAGCATCAATAGCATTAGGTGCTTTTTTGGCCGGTATGATTGTTGGACAATCCGAATTTAGTGCAAGAGCAACTTCCGAAGCTCTTCCAATAAGCGATGTTTTTGCCGTATTGTTTTTTGTTTCTGTAGGAATGCTTTTTAATGTTTCCTATTTGAAATCTTCTTGGATGTTAACAACAATTCTGTTATTTGTTGTTTTATTTGTAAAACCTATAGGCGCAATTCTTATAATCAGATTTTTAAAACAGCCTATTAAAAAAGCCATAGATATAGGCATAGCTTTAGGCCAAATCGGAGAATTTTCTTTTATTTTAGCATCACTTGCAGTATCTTACGGAATAATGTCTCACGATGCATACAATGCAATAATATTTGTTTCTATTGTAACAATAACGTTAAATACTACAATTTATCGTTGGATACCTTCAATAACAAAATTTTTACAAAAGAAAGGATACTTTAAAACTTATTATGCTATAACAGATGAAATAGAAAATGAAACTAAAAATTTAAGACATGTTATTGTTATAGGTTATGGCCCTGTAGGTAGAATAATATCTAACATTTTGTTGCAAAAACAAATAAATGTAACCGTTATCGAAATGAACATAGATACGGTCAAAAAAATAAAATTGCAAAATATTAAAGAATTAAGAGCGATTTACGGAGATGCTTCTCAACGAGAAATTTTAATAATGTCTGCCATTGAAACAGCAGAAGCAATTGTTATTTCTACCCCGTTTGCACCGGCACAAGAAATAACGGAAATTGCAAAGTCTTTAAATTCAAGAATAAAAATATTGGTTCACACAACTTATTCCAAAAATGCTAAAGAATTAAGAAAACAAGATTCTAATTTAATAATCCGTTCCAGTGAAGGGTCTGTCGCGCTTGCTCTGGCAAAAGAAGTATTTACAATTTACGGTTCAACAAATTTTGAAGAAGATATAGATAAGATTTATAAGGAACTGCTATAAAAATTGCCAAAGGCAATTTTTATATATAATTTATAATGTACAATGTATAATATCAATAAAATTTTGATATAATAAATTGGTATATTTAATATTCAAAAAAAGGTATTTTATTATGTGTGGAATTGTAGGATATATAGGCAAAAAAAATGCAGTTGAAGTAATATATAACGGTTTGGAAAAGCTCGAATACAGAGGTTACGATTCTGCCGGTATTGCCGTTATAGAAAACGATAAAATTGAAAGAAGAAGAAGTGTCGGCAAGCTTGTAAATTTACAAGAAAACATTAAAGAAAACAAATTTTTTGGAAATATCGGTATAGGTCATACAAGATGGGCAACTCACGGAAAACCAAGCGAAGAAAATGCTCATCCGCATACCGATTGCAGCGGTAAAATAGTCGTAGTTCATAACGGAATAATCGAAAATTATGTTTCATTAAAAAAACAATTACAAAAAGAAGGTCATAAATTTGCTTCCGAAACGGATACCGAAGTTGTAGCACACTTAATAGAAAAATATTATAAAGGCGATTTATTATCTGCAGTAAAAACAGCATTAAAAGACATAGAAGGAGCTTACGCCCTTTGTGCAATATCAAGTGAAGAAAAATCAAGAATTGTTGTTGCAAGAAAAGACGCACCTTTGGTTATCGGTATCGGCAAAGATGAAAACTTTATTGCATCCGATGTATCCGCTCTACTTCAATATACGAAAGATGTAATTTTTCTTGAAAACAAAGATGTTGCAGAAATAAAAACAGATTCTATCGTAATTTTTGATGAAACAGATACCGAAACAAAAAGGAAATCTCAAAAAATTTTATGGAATGCAATCCAAGCGGAGAAGTGTGGTTATAAACACTTTATGCTTAAAGAAATTCACGAACAAACTCAAACCACACAAGATACTTTCAGAGGAAGAATTTCAGATGAAGAGAACAAAATAATTTTGCAATCCGTAAAACTTACAAAGGAAGAAATTTTAAATATATCAAGAATTTGTATAGTTGCTTGCGGAACTTCTTATCATGCAGGTCTTACAGCAAAATTTTTATTTGAAAATTTAACAAATATTCCTACTGAAGTAAATATCGCTTCGGAATTCAGATATGCCAATCCTGTTATAGATGATAAAGTTCTAACAATATTCATTTCACAATCAGGTGAAACTGCAGATACTCTTGCAGCTTTAAGACTTGCAAAAGAAAAAAAATCTAAAACAATTGCAATATGTAATGTTGTGGGTTCAAGTATAAGCAGAGAAGCAGACAATGTTTTATATACTCATTGCGGACCGGAAATAGGTGTTGCTTCAACAAAAGCTTTTACAGGACAACTTACCGCTCTTTATTTGCTTGTAATGTTTATGGCATCAAAAAAGCAAACAATATCTAAAGAACAATTGGCAGAATTTATAGGTAATTTAAGAGATATTCCTACAAAAATTTCCGAAACATTAAAACTATCAAACAAAATAAAAGAAATCGCAAAATTGTTTCAAAACACAAAACAGTTTATATATTTGGCAAGAAATATAAATTATCCGATAGCACTTGAAGGTGCACTGAAATTAAAAGAAATTTCATATATTTATGCCGAAGGTTACCCTGCAGGAGAAATGAAGCATGGACCTATAGCATTGATAGATGAAACAATGCCTGTAATGGTTATAGCAACCAAGAGTAAAGTATACGATAAAATTTTAAGTAATATTGAAGAAGCTAAAGCAAGAGGTGCAAAAATAATTGCAATAGCAAACAAAGGAAATAAAGACATTATTAAAAATTCCGATTATCAAATTTTTGTTCCTGAAGTTGATGAAATCTTATCACCTTTAATAAATGTTATACCTTTAAAATTTTTTGCATACTTTGTTTCTGTTATGAAAGGTTGCGATGTTGACCAACCAAGAAATTTAGCTAAATCCGTGACTGTTGAATAATTAACTGGTATGAAACTAATAAAAAGATTTTTCCTTGTTATTTTAGGTATTCTTATAGCTTTTCTATTTGCAGAAATAATTTTAAGAATTTTTCAACCGAAAATATTAGAAACCGAACAATTAGACGATAATAACAAAAATTTTTTCAAATGGGCATATTTAGATATTCATGAACCTTTCTTTAAAAAAGACAGAGATACGTTTTATATCAAAAGAGAAGATTTCTATTTTCCGCAGAACACAAAAAAATATAATTATAATAAGAAAAATAAAAATATTTTTATACTCGGTGAATCTACAGCAAAAGCCTATCCTGAAGAAATTTTAAAACAAAAATTATTAAAAAATTTCAATTGTGAAGTTATAAACTGTGGTATGGGAGCTTATGATAGTTATAGAATAGAAAAAATATCAAAAGAGATTTCATCATTAAATCCTGATTGGATTATTTGTTTTATTGGAAATAATGATAAAGTAATAGAAAATTCAAATTTTAAAGAACAACCTCTTTCTTTTAATCCAATAGATATAAATTATTTACCATATAAATACAATATTGTTAGAAAAATATTTACTTTAAATTTATTATCTAATATTGTTAATAGAGAAATAAAATATAAAACACAAAGAGAATTAGAAATATTTTTTAAGAATAATATTATTAAAATTATAAAAAATTTAAAAAACGCTAAAATAATATTTGTAGATTTACCAAACAATAAAGATTACTACTATTGCTCAAACATATATGACATTATTGAAATAGAAAATGATGGTTTACAATTATGGAAAGATACAAATCATTATAAAATTTTATTAGAAAGATTAAATTTTCTAAAAAGTTTACAAGAAAAATATAACAATGTTTTTTACACAAATTTAACAGAATTGCTTTTGAACTACTGTGATAATAATTTGAGTTATAATATTTTTTATGATGATTGTCATTGGACAAATACAACTTATGAATTACTTAGTGAAATAATATCTAAAATTATTATGAAACAAGATTTTGACAGAGATATAAATATAACAATATCTAAAAACGATTTCAACAAAAAACTTATCAAAGACATATGTTATCTATCAAAAAATTATGCTGCTATTAATTATTTTATAAAAAACAACTTTGATAATTTATATAATAATTATATATCTCAAATATCACAATTGGAAGAAAATTTAACAAATAAAATAATCTACAATAATATTTATATATATGCATATTGTTTATATGTAAATGGTTATAAAGATTTATCTTTAAATATTTTGAACAATTTAATACAATTACAACCAAATTATATTGAAGCTTATTTAACATTAGGATATATATATTTTAAACAAAACAATATAAAAAAGGCCGAAGAATATTTTAATAATGAAATTGTAAAAAAACTTGCACCTGATAATAAAATTAATGTAGAATACTTAAAATCTTTAAAAGAAGAAAACAAATGAATCCTAAAATAGCAATTATAGATTATGGTATGGGTAATTTAAGAAGTGTATCTAAAGCCGTTGAACTTTGCGGCGGTGATGTTGATATTATTTCCGATGCCGATAGCATAAAAAAATACAACTCAATAATATTGCCGGGAGTAGGTGCTTTTGAACCGGCAATAAAAATACTTAATCAAAAAGGTCTTGATATTGCAATAAAAGAACATATTTCAAACAAAAAAATGTTTTTGGGAATATGCTTGGGTTTTCAACTTTTATTTTCGGAAAGCTATGAAGACGGTTTACATAAAGGTTTAAATATAATTGAAGGAACTGTAGAAAAGTTTATTCCTAAACAAAACGAAAAACTAATAATTCCACACATGGGTTGGAATAAAATATCCATTTCAAAAACAAACAAAACAGTAAAAGAAATGTTTAAAAATATTGCTGATGAAAGTTACGTATATTTTGTTCACTCTTATTTCTGCAAACCAACAAATAAAGAATATATAGCAACAATAACGAACCATTCAATAGATTTTTGTTCTTCAATAGCAAAAGATAATGTTTGGGGTTGCCAATTTCATCCGGAAAAAAGTTCTGAAATAGGTCTGCAATTATTAAAGAATTTTGTTTCTAAATGTGAGGTTTTAAATGGTAGCAATTAGAGTTATTCCATGTTTAGATGTTAATGCCGGAAGAGTTGTTAAAGGAACAAACTTTGTAGATTTAAGAGATGCCGGAGATCCTGTAGAAATAGCAAAAAGATATAATGTGGAAGGTGCCGATGAAGTTGTATTTTTAGATATTACCGCTTCTTCCGATAAAAGAGCAATAACGTTAGATGTTGTAAAAAAAACTGCAGAACAAGTTTTTATTCCATTGACTGTCGGCGGCGGAATAAGAACTGTTGATGATATGAGAACATTATTAAAAGCCGGTGCCGATAAGATATCTATTAATACTGCAGCGGTATTAAACCCACAACTTATATATGATGGAAGTAAAAAATTCGGTAACCAATGTATCGTTGTAGCAATAGATGCAAAAAGAGAGGGCAATGGTTGGCTTGTTTATACTCATGGCGGAAGAACCAAAACCGATCTAGATGTTATTAAATGGGCACAAAAATGTGTAGAACTTGGTGCAGGAGAAATTCTTCTTACAAGTATGGATAAAGACGGAACTAAAGATGGTTACGATTTGGAACTTATGGAACAGGTAACAAAAGTGGTTAATGTCCCGGTAATTGCTTCCGGTGGGGCAGGGAAAAAAGAACATTTTATTGATGTATGCAAAAAAGGTGCATCTGCCGTTCTTGCAGCATCACTTTTTCATTTTAAACAATTAGAAATTTCTGATTTAAAAAAATATATGAAACAAAACGGAATTGAAGTAAGATAACTTTATGATTAAAATATTTCATTTTAAAGAAGAAAACATATATAAAAGATTATATTTTTTTAATTACAAATTGTTTAAAATTAAAAGAAAATTAAATATTGATAATAAAAATTTAACAAATATCCTTCTCAACATAAAAAATAGTATTTCTCAACTATCCCAATCCGAAACGGGAATAAAGCCAAAAATAAATAATATTATATTAGAAAAATTAAAAAAACTAAAAAATTTTTATTTTTTACCTAATAAAGGAAATTTAGGCGATTGCATAATGACAAATAGTGAATTTCAAATTTTCGGTTCTTATAAAAACGATATATCCGTATTGACAAACTATAATTACAAAAATTTAAAAACACCGTTCAATATTGTATGTGGCGGTGCAGGAATATTTGTGTCATACTATGAAAAAGAGTGTGACATTTTTTTTGATGTTTTTAAAAACAAACTAATGAAACAATGCATTATTTTACCTTCAAGTTTTTATAATATACCAAAACTTATAAAACTATTAGATGAAAGGTTTACCATATTTTGTAGAGAAAAAAACAGTTATGATTATTTAATTAATTCCAAAACTAAAGCAAAAATTTATCTTAGTGATGATATGGCTTTTGCTACCGATACAAAATTTTATTACAACACCGGTTTTACTAATGAACAAATAAACAATTTAAAGGAAAACATAAATAAATATTCTACAAACGAAATAAGAAATGTATTAGATGATTATTTTATTAAATATTCAGTAACTTATAATAAGGTAAAAAATATATTATCTTTTATTAAACAAGATAAAATTAAAACAGCATATTTATTAAGACAAGATGATGAAAAAATATTTGAGAGGAACTCAAACATAAATTCTTTCGATTTATCAATCTGTGGCGGAATAGGTAACAAATCTTGTTTGGATAATGCTTATGTTCAAATTCTTTCTGAACTTTTTTTAAGTGCAATAGATTGTGCAGATATTATTGTTACAGACAGATTACATGTAGGAATATCCGCAGCATTATTAAATAAGGAAGTATTTTTATTTGATAATAACTATGGTAAAGTTTCCGGAGTATATGAACAATCTATGAAGCAAATGAAAAATGTTCATTTGTTAAAGCAAAATGATTTAGAAAATCTAGATAATATAATAAAAAATTATAATATTAAAAATACGGCAAATACAAAACACTTGAAAAGTTTAAATCTAAATATTGAACAATTTTTAACTAAATATCTTGCTTATAAAAACTAATTGAATTTAAAGTTAAAATTCTTTAAAATTCTAAATATTTTAAAAGATTTTTTTTCAAATTTTGTTAACACTAACAAAGCAAAACTGACTTTAATTTTATTCAATATACCTATTTTATATTTCATTTTTAAAAACCTGAAAATATCAACAGATTTAATTAACAAATCTCCTTTTTTAGTGTCATCAACTCTTTTTTGCACTTGACCCAATTTATAATACAGCAAATTTATACAAAAGGTTATACTTTCTTTATTATTTAATTTTCTATTATATAAATCATGTATAAAAAATATAAAATTTTTAAAATCTTCAATAAATAACAGTTCTGTTTCTTGTGTTAAACTGTTCTGCCTTTTCCGATAAAAATATAAATTATTTTCTATGAATAACATCTTTTTTGAATATATATAAGTCAATAATTTAAAAGGAATATCTTCCCCCATTTTAGACTGATAAAATAATACATTATTATTTTTTATAATTGATGCTTTATAAAGTTCGCCCCATATAAATGTTGTTGTATAAGCAAAAAATAATCTGTTATAAATGTCTGTCTGTTTTTTTAATAACAATCTTTTGTCTGTTTTAGGTACTTTATACGAATTATTATCATTGTCATAAAACTGAAAACTTGCTCTGACAATATCAAAATCTTGTGAAATAATTTTGGAATACAAAATATTCAAATATTCTTTATCTATCCAATCATCGGAATCAACAAATGTAATATATTCACCTGTTGAAAACTTTAAGCCTATATTTCTTGTAAAAACAACGCCTTTGTTTTCTTGATTTATTACTTTTATTCTATTATCTTTAAATGCATACTCTTTCAATATTTTTAATGAATTATCAGTTGAGCCATCATTTATACAAATACACTCAAAATCCGTAAATGTCTGTTTTAAGATACTATCCAAACATTCTGTTAGGTAGTTATCCACATTATATACCGGAACTATGACTGATATTTTTGGCATTATAAATCTCCAAAATCATTTACATTTTATTCAATAATAACAAAATTGATTATTGAAGTAAATATATAGTTATGTTATAATTTTTGTCTGGAATATAAATTATGGAAATTATTTTTAACTATCTATTTTCAATAATTGAACAATTTGGGCAAGATGGATACAAAATATTACTTGCTGTATATTTTTTGTTGATGTATAAATATTGGAAACTTTTCATAAAAGAAAAAATTTTATTATCAACAATAATATTTATATTGTACGGTTTAATATTAAGTTGTTTTTGTATTGATAAAAACAGAGCCTTTTATGAAATGTTAGGATATATTTTTGGTTGGACATTACCATATTTTCTCGGTTACACTTTGTTAACAAAACATAACAAAGAAAAAATAGTATTTATAACTATGGCAATATTTGCTGCATTTATATTTGTCGGTCTGTTTTCTTATTATGGCTTATTGCCGGAAAAATTTTGGGGCATAAGATTTTGTGAATATAATCAATTAAGAATTTGTACTTTTAGAGTTACTTTCGCAGCAAAAGCAACATTTATGTTTATAATATCATCAACTTTATTGTTATTTTATAAAAATAGCAGTAAATTTGCCAAATTTTGGCTATGTATATTTACAGTTTTATTCTTCATAGCAATTTTATTATCCGGTTCAAGAATATATTATGGTGTAACAGCATTAATATCATTTTTTATTTTTATATTTTATACTTATAAAACAAAAAAAGTTAAACCGATATTATATTTTTCTTTAACAGCTGTTATTTGTTGTTCTTATGTATATTTTTCAAATCCGAATATAAAAAAAAGAATACATGTAACAAGCACTACAAAAGATATAAGTATAGTTACAAGAATTAATATGCATAAATATGCAATTGATTCTTTCAAAAAACATCCTTTATTTGGCTTAGGACCTTCTCAATCAACAATACAAGAAGAATTTTCAAAAATAGAAAAAGAAAAAGATAAAGAACAATGGCATTTACATTCAATATATCTTGATACTTTATCTGATTTTGGTTTAACAGGTTTGTTATTATTTTTAATCATTATTTTCCTGGTTATAAAAAATCTTTTTATTATATACAATCAGTATAATTCTGCTTTCGTTTTGGCACTAATATTTGCATGGATTGCAATTCTTATCGGCGACTATGTTGATACAGTATTGGCAGACCCGTTTCTATCATCACTATATTTTTGGTTTACGGGAATTGCTTTATCAAAACAAAAAGAAGAAAACAACTAAAAATTTTTTAACATCCTAAAAAACACAAAACTTTTAACATTAAATATTTTCATAATTAAAATATAAAAATTTATCTTAGTAACTTTAATAAAAGAAAATCTTAAAATACTTTTCAAATATAAGAAATGTTCAAGTATATGAGGATAAATATCTTTTTGTTTTGATTTAGGTATTTTTTTACCTATATTAAAAATAAATTTGGATAAAACAAACTTTTTTAAAACTTCATTATTCTGTAACAATTCTCTTCTTTCTATTTCTTTTGTTAAAAAAGCAAAAGATTTTATAGCATTGACTCTAAAAGTTTCTTTATTGGTTGTAATACTATTTATTTGCTTTCTGTAATAATATATTTCTTCATCCAAAAAATTTATTTTCTGTGAATACAAATTAACTAAAATATTAAAAGAAAAATCTTCTTCCGCATAAATGTTTTCAAAAAATAAAATAGCATTATCCTTTATAACATTAGTTCTATATAATTACATGCAAGCAGATCTTGAATTTTCCACTATATCTAAAATATATTCAAGTTGTTTATCTCTTTTTTGTGCTTTTGAATATTCAAAAAAAAGTTTGTTAAGTTTTTCTCTATTTGGCCCTTTTTCATACTTATTATCCAACGAATAATACATTTTATGTCTGCAATAAACTATATCACTATTTTCTTTTTCTGCGAGATTTATCAGTTTTTCTAAATAATCACTTGAAACAAAATCATCTGAATCAACAAAAGTAATATACTTACCGGTAACAATTTTTAATGCAGCATTTCTTGCACCGGACAAACCTTTGTTTTCCTGGTTTATTATTTTTATTCTGTTATCTTTAGATGCATATTTTTGTAATATTGACAAAGAGTTATCTGTTGAACCGTCATTTATGCAAATACATTCAAAATCTTTAAATGTTTGATTTAATATACTGTCCAAACATTGCGATAGATATTTTTCTACATTATATGTGGGCACTATTACAGATATTTTTGGCATTTGTTTACCTTTATTTACTTCATTTTATTTTACAATAAAAAATACTTTTTTCAAAATATAAAATGTTATAATATGTACTATGATTATAATTTCAATAATATTATTAATTATAGTACTTTTTTCCGCAAAATATCCTTGGTGGTTCCCCACGAAAAAAGGATTAATCGTTTTGATGTATCAC
>JAFXOB010000019.1 GCA_017529005.1 Elusimicrobiota bacterium | reverse complement strand
ACTGTATCAATTGCTGTTCTTCTTAATTCATATTCTTTACAATTATTTTTAACTATATTTAACAAACACTCACGGGCCTTTTCAGTATCACCCATTTTTAAATATACTATAGCAGCATTTGCCTGATCAAAAGTATTAACTAACCCATCAACATAATACAAATCTCTATTACTCCATTCTGCCAATTCTGCTTGTGTCATATATGAAGGTAAATATGCCAAATATCCCTTATCAGATTCAAACATAGACATTACATCTTCCGATTCCTCGGTATATTCAATAATTTCCGTAATAGAAGCCGGCACCAATGTAGGTGTTGTAATATCTTCTCTTGTTTTACATCCGGTTAAATTAAACATTAATGCTATTGCTAATATAATTGCTCCTATTTTTGTTAAAATCCTTTTACTGTTTTTATTTTTATTTACCAAATTTTTACCCGTTTGTTTAGAAAGTAATGCTTTTTGCATAAAATCTGGCATATACTCATAAACAACAGGTTCTATTCCATCTAAAGTTTGTCCATTATATTCAGAGTTTGCTATTTCCCATACAGCGCCATTCCCCAAATACCATTTATTATTTACCATAAACAAACATATATCTTTGCTAATTTGATATATTTGAGGTGTAAAAAGACCTTCTCCGACATTGAAAGTTGTTTTTAATACCAAATTTGTTATCTCTTTTAAATTATCACCGACAACTTGAACTAATTTACCTGATGACAAATCCGTCTTATTTTGTTCATCTACAATTCTTGCAATATCTTCATTAATACCCAGAACTTGTTTTGTGCCATCTTTAAAAGAAAATTCTATTTGTGTTGATTCGTTAATTAGAGAGACTTTAATATTTTGTTCAAAAATTCTATTTAACTGATCAACCAAAATATTTATATTTGTACCATCTAATTTTTGATTTGCCAACAAAGAACCAACTATTGTTAAAATCTGATCTTTTGTTGTAGCATTTGATAATAAACCAAGTGCTATCATCTGTCTTATAGACATTGCTTGCTGTTGTGCTAAATATTCATAATCTTTTCTTGATTGTTGCGTTGATTTTGCAATATTTGGTGTTATTGTTATATTTGTAATACCTTTTTTATTTAATATTTCGTTTATACCATCAGTATGATAACCGCCTGCAACCAAAACTACTATTCTCTTTGCTTTTGATAATATTTCGGCTATATTTTCATCTTTATTTGTATTTTCCAATATTTCTTTATTTAAATTCATTTTACCTATAAATATTCCGTTTCTATTCGTGTTTACATCGTAAAATAAATTTAATTCTTTTGAATATATTTCCATTTTTTCAATATCGTTTGATATTGAATATTTAGAATATATTTCTTTGAATTTGTTCAAACCGAGTTTAACATATTCCCATTGAGATGAAGTTAATGCTGCAGATAAATATCCTTTATAGAAATTTTCAAAATCGCTAAGATATGAAATTTCCAATTCTGTTTGATTATCAGATAAATAAGTTCTTATAATATCGATTAAATTTCTTTCCTCTTTTACTAATTCTACCGGATTACATTGCAAGGATTGTTTTTGCAGATTAAAATATTTATCTAAGTTAGGATAAGATTTACTTAAACTGATATCATGCTCATTACAGAATTTTTCAACAAACAATCTTAAATTTTG
Organism: Elusimicrobiota bacterium; assembly: GCA_017529005.1. GTDB lineage: Bacteria > Elusimicrobiota > Endomicrobiia > Endomicrobiales > Endomicrobiaceae > Ruminimicrobiellum. The sequence goes on along the minus strand of JAFXOB010000019.1, from coordinate 10,171 downwards.
AGTATCTGTTAAATCGGAAGTATATACCCTAAATCGATTGTATTCATCATATGGTAATGATTTTTTTATTTCTTCTAATATTTTTACCAAATCTTTTTGAGTGTTTGTATTATTTATAGAATAACCTAACAGGCTTAAATATATTTGTAAATTTGTATAATTTTTTAAAGATATACTGTTATTTTTTGCATAATTAAATAATCCTATTATAAATTGTTCCTGTGTTATTTCTTTATTATCGTTTTGTTTTAAAAACTCATCAAATTGTTTGTTTTTTGAATTTAAATATTTAGATTTTAAAAATTCTATTTCTTTTTTTACTTTTGACAAATGAATAGAAACATCTTCTTTAGAATCTATTATGTCCGTTAGTCTAATTATATTTTTTAAATAAATATCTTTATCTTCAACACCTTTTAATAAATTTACTTTCCCGCTTATTGCGGAATAATACTCTGTTCCGGTAAGTTGTCCTGTTTTCAACAAACCATCTAAAATGTTTTGTTTATACTGTGAATTAATATTTGCCAAGAAAGTTGTATCTATATCACCTATTCCGCCTTCAACATAAACATTATTAATTTTGTATTTCTTTGATATTTCATCTATTAATGATGATACATTTTTTTGAACAAAATAGTCACAATGTAAATCTTGAATATTTATTACAACCGTATTACTAAGATTATTATTACAAGAAATAACTTTACCATACTTACTTGAAAACAAAGTATTTAAGTTATCACTGTCTTTTAGGTCAAAATATTGTTTTTGTGCTTGAATAGTGTCAATATTTACAGAAGCATATAAATTATTACTGACAATTGTAAATATAAAACATGTTGCTGTTAATGTTGCACATAATTTTTTTAATATTGCAGATTTATTTTTCATAATTATCCTTTCAAATTACACAATAATATGAATATGGCAAAGTGTTTATCTTTGCCATATTCAATATTGTTTTCAATTATGCTGATGCTAATATTCCTTTTATTCCTTCTGTTGATAAGCTGTATGCATTGTTCATTACATCAACAACTTTTATACTATCCATTAACAAGGCTTTGATTGCTTCTTCCGCAGATATAACTTGAGGTTCTGTCAAAGGATCTATTATCATATCACTATCATTCCATTTCTTATTAATTACATCATCATTTACAACCTTTAAAATATCTGCCAATGTTTTTGTCCCGTCTAATTTTCTAGAAGCAATTTCAATCAATATTTGTTCAATGGATCTGCCTGTCATAAGTAATTGTATAAATCTGTAATCTATTTGTTGTCTGTTTTGTTTATTCATGGTTTCAATATCTTCTGCAGTCAATTCGAAATCGAATTTATCTTTTTGTGCCGCTATAACAACAGGAACTTGTTCCTCTACATATTTTATCAAAGCACCTATTACAAATTGTCTTAAAGCAGAAACCTTTCACTTGCATATTCCGTTTCAATTGAGCTAATCTTTTCAATCATTTCTTGTGTAAATATTGATATACCATCTATTTCCAAGTTCTTAATCATATCAAAAGAAACGTCTTTTTGTGACAATAAAGGTTTTATCATAGTAATTAATTCTTCAATATTAAATTCACTTCTAAAGACATCATTTATGTCTGTTTCAAAACCTTCTTCAAAACTTCTGGAAACAATATCTTTGTTAAATAATGAAGAGAATTTATTTGTAATATATGATTTACCTACAGAAACCATTGTCTTACAATCTTTGAAAATAGTCTTTATATCTTGTTGTTGTTGTTCGGTCAATTCTTTATCGGAATCATAATATAAACTAACTCTTCCCTGTTTAGCTAATTCTTGTAACATTGTAACATTATCTGCTAAATTAATCTTTGTAGGATCTACAACAAAAATAATTTTTCCATTTCCTAAATCTAAGTTAATTTCGGATATATCTTCAACAACATAAGACAATTCTTTTCCTTGTTCCAAAATTGCATTTATTAAACCTTGTTGTACTAATCTATCATATACTGCTTTACTTGTTATTCTAAAACCGGCTAAATGATTAAATTGTAAATAATCCATTATCATATCTATTTCTTTTTCATCTATGGAAATAATTACTTGTTCTCCTGTATAATACAATTCATCCATCTGATCTTGTGTATACTTAACATTTTTAGCTCTTGATAATACAACCTTATTTACATTAGATTTCTTTAATTGACGACCTCTGGCTGCAATATCAGTCTTATTTGTAATCTTCAAACCGGTATCTTTTGTTCCGGTAAATGTTGTTGCTTTTAGCTTTGCTGATAACAACATATCTTTTTCTGCTTCCGTATAAACATTCCCTAATTGTTTTTTCATTTGTTCAGCTAAGTTTCTTATCGCATTAGAATCTATCTTCTTATTAGAATTCAATTGTTTTATAATTTGTACATCGGTATTTAATCTGTCACTTAAAGCATACGCTGCTGCTTGAATTAATTCTTGTTGTGTTTGAGCATCCAATGCTTCAAATATTCTTCTCATGGTATTATTAAGTCTAAATTCCAAAATAACATTTCCATCTTCATCAATTCTCGTTACAGCATTAAATTTGAACAAGAATCTTCTTCCGGTTGAAGTTAATAATTCACCGTTTCTAACTGTCAAAACTGTTTCTTTTCCATTTGCATCTACAGCTTTTAACTGTGTCCCGTCTTTACCTATTCTTGTTGAAACAGCTTGTTTGCTTGGGAATATTCCAGGAACAGAAGCTACTTTAGTTGAACGAATATATCTATCAGAAACTACTGCATTATATTTAATTTCACCTTGTTCAGTTTGAACAACTTGTACTGCAAACTTTTGTGCAGTAGCCGGAGTATTTGCTGTATTCTTTGCTGCTCTTGTTGCTTCTTGTGTAGCTACTTTTAACGGTTGTATTTCCTGTGTTTGGCCAAATGGTGTAACTGATAAATTACCGTTTTGATCTATTTTAACCGTTACATTTTCCAATACAACTTTGCCATCTTCCATAGCAAAGTCATAAGCAGATAACAATTCAGGTGATACATCTACATGAGAGCCTGATTCATTTATCAAATCAACTTTTCCTCTAACTATCACATGGTTTGCAGAAATATTACCTTTAGCAACAAAACTTTCAGCTTCATTATCAAAATATGCCCAATCATAATATACAGAGAACAAATTATTTTCACTTGTTCCGGTTACACCTAATACATTGGTTCTTGTTCCTTTATTGAATGAGAATTTATTCTTTTCATTTATAAAACCACCTTTAAAGAATAACAATATATCTTTTACAAATTTAAACGGTGTAAAGCCTGCTTCTTCTCTTTGTTCCGGACTTGACATTACAACTGTGGCCATCTGTTTATTTTCGCCCAATATTGTGTTCAACAATTCGTTTACTTGCGGGTTTTGCGTTCTTAATATTTCCAAGTTCATATTTCCCCATAACAATATCTGACCTATAGCCCATTCAAATTTTGTATAACTACCTTTATCTGATGTTATTGTAGGTGATGCAAACAATTTATATGTTTCTTTTTCACCTAAAATATCTATCAAGCCTACAAAAATCAATCCCATTAATACATTGTTAAATTGTATTCCGTTCGTGTTGAAAGCTTGCAATCTTATTTCACCAGTCTCTTTTATTCCATATTTATCAAACAATTTTATTAAATTTTCCAATACTTCAGCTTCTTTATCTTTGCCCTTTGCTCTAAGATCTTTTGCTTCTTTTGCTAATTCGGTTTTTGTTATTCCTTTTAATCCGTATCTTGCAAATAATGCTTGTAATGATTCCGTATCCAATTTATTAGAATCAGAAACATTTCCTCTTTCTAATAAATAAGGGAATTCAAGTTCTTTACCATTAACATTAACTTTAAATGCCACTATCATTCCGCCTTTAGCATCAACATCTGTTCTAGGAACTGTAGTCATTGTTGCTGCACCAACTCTGCCTGTAGGAGCAGAATTTAATCCATCCCCGTTTCCAAAGAATAATTCTTTAGATAATTTCATCAATTTTTCAACATCTTTTCTTGTCAAATTCTTAATATCAACGCCATTAGCTTTGCATAATTGTCTGATATTTGGAATTATAGAAGAGAATAATGTGAAGAATACTGTTCCGTGTCCACCAGGATTTATATTATCAAAATCGATACTAAATCCTTGATCTTCTCCCTCTCCTACCTTCTTCCAAGAATAATATCTTTCTTGTAAAAGTATTCCGCCGCCGTTACCATTTGTTTGTAAAGCACCGTCTACGAATGTTGATTTCAACAATGATTCTTCTGCATCTATCAATTTCAATATATCGGTTGCATTTGCTTCTCCGCCAGGACCAACTATTTGTAATGCAGCTATACCTTCATGGTTAGCCATTTCCGCCATTTTTATATCCATAATTGATCTATACTCATATGTTCCGTCTTCCAATTTAACAACAAACGGAGTGTCTGTGGCTTTACCTGTCAATGCCGGTACAGTGATTGTCTTTCCGTTTACAACAACTTCCTTCTTTACTTTACCGCTTTCATCATAGAAATCATACGGATTTATTTGTATAAAGCCATATTTTGCTAATCTTGAAACTTGTTCACTTGTCAAATATCTTCCGAATAAATCTCTTTCTTTTGCCATATTAGATAAAATACTAATAGCTTGAGTATCTTTAGCTTTTCTTGCAGCACTCATAATAGTCTTAAATTGTTTCAATGCAAATATTACAGGTTCTCTTCCTTTTACACTTTCTCCCAATCCGCCATTCAAATACATATAAATTATGTTCTTTATGTTTCTTGCTTCATTATTTTCTTGTAAGTAATCATAACTTATTATAGGAGACTCACCATCTTTTACGGAATATGGTGTTATATTTCCGTTTTGGAAAGCAGGTTCTTCTAAACCTAACAAACCAAATCCGGCTTTAGTCTGTAATTCAAATACTATTAAATCTATAGCTCTATAATTATAATGTTTTCCGCCGGCATAGAATCCATAAACTTCCAAGAAATCTCTTAATGCATCTATTTTTGCTATCTTTAATTCATTTGAATCACCATTTTTTATTACCACTTTAGAAGCAACATCTTTTAATTCATCAAGTATATCTTGAGTTAATTTGCCGGCTTTCTTTAATTGTTTTGCCTTAGCAACTTTATCTCTTAAAGTTACTACTTCTTTCTCTAATTTACCTGCATCTGTTACTTGAACAACAGCTATGTCTTTCTTATGTGCTTTTTGTGCATCAACAGCTTCTTGTGCAGCTACTCTTGTTTCTTCAGCTTTCTTAGCAGCCTCTGCTTTTTCTCTTTCAATTTGTTCAATTTCTGCTTCAGCTTTTTGATAAGATTCTTCTGCTATTCTTTTGTTTCTTGCTTCTTTTTCTTGTGCATATATTGTAGCTAAACCGTTATATTCTTCTATAGCTTTATTGTATGCTTCTATTGCTTGGTCATAAAGAGCAATTTTCTTAGCAACAACTAATTCGGCTTCAGCTTGTTTAACAAATTCATCTCCTTGAGTATGGAAAGCACTAACTGATGTTATTCCTTCCATTCTTGACCTTATTCTAGCATCATTTTCTATCTTCTTAACATCTCTTATTTTTGCAGCCAAATCTTTTTGTTCTTTTTCTACTGCTTCTCTGTTTCTTGCTTCTTTTTCTTGTGCATATTTCATAGCTACTTTATCATATTCTTCTATAGCTTTATCATATGCTTGTATTGCTTGATTGTACAAAGCCATTTTATCTTCAAAAGTTGATGCAGCCTCTGCATCTGCAACAGCCTTATCAGCTTGTGTATGGAATGCACTAACTGCTGTTATTCCTTCCATTCTTGAACTTATTCTTGTATTCTTTGATTTTTCTTTAACTTGTCTTACTATTGCAGCCAATTGTCTTGTTTGTTCTTGTTCTGTAAGTTCTTCCGCTTTAGCAGTAGCAGCCGCACCACCATCTCCAGGTTTTGTAACATCACTTTCTTCTCCGGTTTCTTCTGTTGCTTTAAAAGATTTTAAATGATCCAACAAATCTTTTAAATCTTGTTGTGCTTGCAATTTATTCTTAAATTGTCTTCTAACAGAATTAAATGAGTTGTATATTCTGCCTAATTCATCATCACTAACTATTTGTCTTGATATTTCATCTAATGCCTGTTCTACAACATCAATCAATTTCTTTGTAAGTTCGGAATCTGCACTAAAATCAAATATTCCCATTTCTTCTAATGCAAATACATATTTTACACCAAGACTTCTATCTTCAGGATATACAGAAGTTAATAATCCGAAAGAATCTTTCAATTTTGTATCAAACAAACCATTGAAATAATATGCTGCATCAGATTTTATTCCTTTTATTGCTGATGCTAACACTGCCTTTTTCTTTGCACTAGATGTCTTGGAATATTTATCTAACAAAGTTAATACAACAGCATCTTCGGATAGAACTTTATTATTTACCAACTCTTTATAATTTCTGCAATAATAATTTACATTAAATCTACCAATGAAATTTAATTTTCTTACACGAATTGCATTAATTATTCCTTTATAACCATAAGCCAATGAATAAGACAAATCACTCTCTATTGTCCATTGAGAATCAACAGATTTATATGCACTAAATAAAGTTTCATAGCTAAATGTTCCTGTTTTCTTAACAGCTGATGCTAATTTATCTATAATTTGATTAGCCAAATCTGCTATTGCTTTAGTATCATTAGAATCTAACACAGATTTTATTTGATCAACTGTGTAACCTGAAGACAATATAAAGTCATTTATTGCTTTTAAATTATCTGTAGCATCTGTTTTTGTTAATCCCTTATATATTGTTTCGAGATTTAATTGCTTTCTTAAATTCCTTTCAAGTCTGCCTTTTGTACCATATTCATTAAAGCTATACCATTTTTCTAACAAGCCTTTATTTTTTATTTCAGGTGAATTAACATTTACCATGAAAGATTTATTTGTAAGTAACATATATATATTATCAATACCAAAAGCTATAACTACTATAGGAGCAACAAGAATAGAACCAAACATTTTTACAAAGAAGTCTGTAACTCTTGACCCCTTAACTGTTCCTTGTTGTACTTTTGCTCTATAAGCATTAGGACCTGTCATATTTGCAACACCTGCTGCAAAGTAGAAAATAGTTATACAGAAGAAAGATACTAAGAAGTGTGCAAAGTTAACAGGGCTTCCTATTGCTACCAATCCAACAAATGTAACAATTGTAAGTCCAAGCCATAAGAATACTTTTGCACCAAATTGAACTTGTTTAGGATATTTTGCGGTCATATCTTCAACAGAGAAAGTTGTATATATCAAGTTCTTATTTGTTTGTGCAAATTAAACATTTGGTTTCTACCTTGTTCGAAACCATCTTTAAAATTACCAAACATACTATTAAAGTAAGGTAATAATTGAACTATTCTCTTTAATGTTAAAGTTATACCCATAATTCCATCTGTTTGAGATGAAGCAAAAACTATACCGCCGAAATTTATACCTTGCATAAGTATAAATGTTATACCCACAGAGGCAATAAACGGTAATAAATGTGCAAAAGATGAGAAGAAAATCAACACTGAGAATGCCGTTAACATAAATGTTACCAATGGTGTATTCAAATAATGCTGCCACAACATTGAATTTGCAACTTTAACATCATATCCTAAAGAACTATCACCGAAATTAATATTTCTTGCAGTTCCCTCGGTTAAATATAACATAACGTTCCACAAATATCTTTGTTCCGTAGCACCTGAATAAGCTGCAGGTCTTTGCCATAAGAAAGTTCTATATTCCAATCTTTCAGAACTTATAGTATTATTAAAACCAACCGTTCTGCTAAACTTACTTAAACCCGAACTTGAATTTCTGTTCAAAACATTTTGATTTCTTGCCTGTAAGTTATATATAGATCTTTCTATCATGAACATGAAAGAATCTTCACCGGTATGTATTATCGTTCCTGCAAAATGATAATCTCCGATACCTTTTCCGTAAAAAGTTAATAAACCTGATAATGCTTTCTGTGTAGAATTCATCCAAACATCTTGAGCATAACCATAAGCAAATGCTGATGGTGATGTTCTATCTGCACCGGGAACAAGCATTGTAGGATTGAGTTGAATATTTCCGGTTCTTCTTCTTTGCATATATTCTGAGGCCATATTTCTATCATAAATTTCTTGACCATACATAAGACCTACAAGAGCATCGTGAATACTCATTACTTGAGCAAATTCTGCAAGATCAAAAGCCATATTGTTATTTTTTCCTCTAAATGTCCACTGCTGATCATTATCATCTACTTTCCAAGGGAAATAAACACCAATATTTATTAAATCGTTAGTTTGCTGCATCATTCTTATAAAACCGTTAGCTAATTCCCAATTATCCGGTTTTATATCGTATTTTTTTACAAAGTCAGCAAAATCGGTTATATGTGATGCTCTAAAATCCGATACTTCTTTCGCATATTGAGCAAGAGTTTTATCTTTCCAACCATTTATTACTTTTAAAAATTCTTGAGCAAAAGGATCTGTATTATGAGCATTAAGATCATCAAGTATTTTTAAATTTTTAACATTTGTTATAATTCCGTTCTCATTAAGTTCAATAACCTTTGCCATAGGTCCTTCAAACAATGTAAATGATTGTTTTGTTCTAACTTTTTCATCAACATAGTTATATCTATCCAAGAAATACTTAATAGATTCTATGTTTTCCTTATTAAATTCATCTAAACCTGCAAATATTAATTTTTCAGCAAAAGCATCTCCTGCTTTTAACATATTTTCTAATTTAGTTTTAACTTCGGCTTCGTTTGCTAATGTTCCGTCCGCATTAAATTTTGCACCTAATTTAGAAAGTATTTCAGAATAATCTGCATTTGCAACTTTTACTATATTGTAATGTTTACTTATGAAATCTAAAGCTTTAGTATACTTAGAATCTACAAATTCATTTGCATAAGCATAATGAGCTTGCATTATCTGTCTTGCAACATCAAGCATAACTTGACCATCATAAGATCTTAATTCACCTATTTCATTTTCTATGTTATAGAAGAAATGATCATATAATACTTGTTTTGCTCTTTCAGAAGAAATATTAGGCATATCAACAATAGTGCCCTTTTGTATGTTTCTCAAAGATTCTATAAATTCCAAAATACTTTCAATTTCTTTATAATATTCAGAATCTTGTTGACCGGCCTTTTCCAACATTTCTTTTACTTTTGTTACTTCAGCTTTACTCTTATCAAGTGTTGCAGACCATGCTTGAGGATATTCTACCGCTATATGACCTGCATAAGTAGTATTCTTATCCCATGATCCAACCTTAAATAAGAACTCTATATTCTTTCTGTAATCTCCACCGGAACCGGCCATAACATGAACACCCATTGTAGGCTGAGCATCATATTCAAATTGAGGAAGTTTCTTTGCTGCCATATTCTTTATTGTTTCAATGATTTGTTCTCTTGCAACAGAATCTTTCGGATAAGGGAATTTACCTTCACCGTTAAGAGCTTTTATAAATTGTTCTCTCTCTTCCATTGACATTGTTGTACAATGTTCAATAAATCTTATCATTTCATCTTTACAAATTCTTCCGTCCGGTAACAATGTACCATTATGTTCTGCTTTTTCAAATTCACTAAATCTCTTCTTCATTGCAGAGTTCCAACCGAATTTCGTATATGAAGTTCCTGAGAATATACCAATAAGTCCTGTCAATACAATTAACCCTACTAAACCTAATGCTACAGGTAACAAGAAGGTTGAAAGTAATGAACCGGTTGTAACCGCAGATAACAAGAATGTTATCAAAGAGGCGATTGATATTATTTGAATTTGATCCATAAGTGCTTTTTTCTTTGCCATCTTTGTGGTAGATTCTTTTATTGTTCTCATTTGTGCAAAAATTGCAACACCGGCTTGCCAAATAGATTCAAATGTAAGAGGAGCTAAGAAGAAGAATATGAATCCTGAGAGTGAAGTTGTAATTATTGCAGGAACTGTCCATGCCAAAACGTTAAATATACCTTGAATGAAGAATCCACCTAAGTATCCGCCCCAATGAACAGCAAAGAAAGATACCATAGAGGACATCAATACCTTTGAGAAAGATTGGTCTGTTTTTCCTGCTATATATT
>JAFXOB010000150.1 GCA_017529005.1 Elusimicrobiota bacterium | reverse complement strand
TGATGAATTTAATTTTTCATATATACTGTATAAAGATTTTACTCTTATTTTCACATCTATATTATCCATATTAAGGCCATTATCTTTAAAATATTCTTCCAACAGTTGTTTTAAATTTTTATTATTTTCCTTAAGTTTCGAGTAAGGAATACCATATAAAATACTGATAATATTCAATAAATTTAAATATTCTACAGGATGAGAACATTCAAAAGAATCATTTCTTACATATTCGTAAATATCCGAATTACCAAATCTCTTGGATAACGGTAAATAAACAGAATATAATAACAGCTGATCTTCCTTATTTTGTGAACTTTGAGCTTTTGTTAACTTATGAGCTATTAAAGCAAACATTGTTTCAGGATTTTTTGCAGTAGCAGCAACAGCATCCCAATAATTTTGTAATGATCTTTCACCCTTTATTGAGGAATATTCAGGAAATTGTTCATCTATCATTTTTATTGCATCTAAACTTTCAAATATAAAATTCAAATCTTGTTTAGATATTCCTGTTTGAGCTAATTTTTCTCTAATTTCAGGACTATCTATTTCCACCAATAAATCTATAATTTGTGCTTTAGTAAATATACCGCTGTTTTTAGCATCGGTAAAACTTTTCCAGTTTTCCAAATGAGAATATTTATTATAACCTCTTCTAAACTCTCCGATATTTGTAGAATTATCATAAACGAAATCTTCTATTGTCGCTAACAAATCATCTATAGAACTTATTCTTTTTTTAGAATTTTCATCTACAGGATTTGCTATCGGGGTATCAAAAACGAATTTATTTATTTCATCTATCGATTCTTGTTCCATAGGCGAAATATCTGTCCATGTATTATTATCTTTTGCATACCTGCACGCAGATAAACATTCCCAATAAAATTCAAGTTTGTTTATAATCGTTTGATCTAAAATATTATTTTGTCTTATGAAATCCAATTGTTCTTTAACAGAAACAGGAACTGCAATATTTTGGTTATCGGAATCTAAAATATATTTAAAAATTATTTCGTTCAATTTTGATTCTAATGCCATAATTGTCCATCTTGTGGAAAAAGATTTGTTACCATCGTAAGCAATGTGGAAAGAGTTACCTAACCAACTTTTCCCTTTTTGAGATATATTGAAATATTTTTTTGTAATTAAAGCTAAACTCTGTTGTATTGTTGTTTTATTACCCTTATTTTTTATGTCTTCAATTAATTTATTTTTATAATCTATAAATAACTTTTTCTTTTTGTCTTGATCAATTAAAGGTGTATAGTTTAAAAAAGGTGCAATATCTTTTTCATCAACAAAAGTATTTATGTTTCTTCTATTCATATTTGTAGTTGAATATTTTAAGACATAATAATTTGTTAATCCGATTTCTTGTAAAACAGAAGAATATAAAGGAGCGAAATGATTATCTATAGATTTGGAAATTGTGCCGTCCGGAACGATAATATCGTAATATATATCGGATTCTGCCATCATATTTCCTTTTACCAAAGAACCGCCTATTATTATTGCAAACAAATCATCATCTATTTTCATCTTTTGTGAAGACAATTTGTCAATTACAATTTTTTTTGCAGAAACCATAACTTCTTTTACTATAGTTCTATATTCCTCACTAAGTTTATCCATCTCTGCCAAATATTTTTCATATTCTTGATTTGTATATTTTTTATTTAATATTCCTGCTTGTTCTTTAAAATATCTCCTTGCTTTTTCTAATTTTTGTTTTTGCGTTTGTATATCTGCAAAGACATCTTCGGTATCTGTCGTTTTATATGTATGTTTTAATTTTGTTTTCTTATCGGTAAAAGAAATATTAAATTCTTTACAGAAAGCATCTATTATTGCTTTATTTGCAAATTTATTTTTACCGTATTTTTTAAGAATATTATTTATTTGTAATGCATCTATATAATCGTATCCCAACATATAAGCATATATAACAAGAGATGCTATACTTTCTTTCCAATCATCATAAGATACTTCCAAAGCAAGTTTATTTCCTTTATCTTTTATTCTAAAATCATATTTTTTTAAAAATTCATCCATTTCGGTTTTTGTCAATAAATTAATATCTTTATGTTCGCCAAAACCGATAAGTAACATTAAATCTATTATTTCAAAACATTTTACGCCTCTTGCAAAATTGTTTTCTTTAACCATATTCATTAAAGTGTTCATTAAATTATTAACAATTTGCTGGTCCATAGAGCCGATTTGTTTTAATATATTTTCTCCTTTGGAATTTTGAGAAAGTTTTACAAGCCAATAAGCAAGATATTTTTGTATATTACCATCGACACTTGCAATAACTTCCATTAATTTTGAACCGTCTTCTTCTTCCATAATTTGTTTATAAACGGAATCGGTAATTAAATTGCTTCCTTCCGGCTCTTTCGATAAATCGAAGAAAACGGCGCCTTGAACTTTATCTGCTCCATAATCCATTAAAGTATTATAAACATCATTAAAAGTTTCACTTTGTTTGGATATTATATCTTCTATAAAAAATACTTTTTTGCCTTTTATATTTTTAGAGTCTTTTAATGATATATTACCATCGGAATCTTCTTCCAGTTCATAACTCGCTATAAAAATTCCTGAAACTTTAAATTTACTTTCCAATGTTCGCCTAATTGAAATAGCAAAATCATCACTGGATATGTAATTGTTAGTCTTTCTGTAAACAACAACAAATTTATTTGCGAATCTTACAAAATCTTCCTTATTCAAATCTGTTTCAATGTTAAAATCAGGATTGGTTGTTTTTTGTGCTAAAATATATTCTTTTTCAATTTGAGAAACAACTTTTTTTAACAATTTGGAATTATATTCGTTAATTGCATTTTTTTCTCCTGCTCTTATTTCCAAAAACGAATTAAGAACATCATCAGAATAACTTGTTTTGTTTTCTTCAAGAGAAGAAACCGAAATAATATTTGAATACTGTGAATTTGCTTTATTGACTGTAGATATAATGTCGTCCATTTCTTTTAAAAGAGCTCTTTGCTCTTTAAGATTGTCGGATGATAACCCTTGTTCTGCCAAGAAAGAATAAAAATCTATACTTTGAATATATTGATGGAAAACTTCGGCTGTTCTTGATAATTTATTTTCCAAAACATATTGATTAAACTTTTCGCTTGCTCCCGTTAAAGCCAACATTTCAAGTCTTTCATGTACAAACAAATTCGTAAAAAATATTTTTAAATCTTGTTCTTGAAAATTTTGTAAAGCTTCAAGAAGAAAACTTGAAACTAAAATATTTTTTGCAACATAAACACCATTACTATTTTGTTCCCAAACAACATAAAACAAAGAACCGTATTCTTCGGTATTACCATATCCGTCCGGTCTTGCACCAACAAGAGCATTGGATCTACCTACAGTTATATCGCATTTAAATTCATCACCCATAAAACCATTTTTAACTTTTAATAATGTTTGATACACATTATCTTTACTCCTATCGGTAACATCAGGATCGCTATCACCAACAATTGCTCTTAAACAAATGTCGGCAAAGCCCGGAAACAATATGTTATGTTTCATAAAGAAATATTCAGCTTCCTGTTTAAAACCGGAGCCAATAGTTCCATCATATTTCGGTTTTAAGCCTAGAATACTTCTTATATTTGAAATTTTTAATGCTTCCCTTATTAAAGCTTTGATATTTTTAGCTAATGATGTAGACAAATTGTTTTGTACTGCAATTTTACCTTTTTCATAGTTCAACGTATAAGTTTTATCATCAACTTTTATTGTAGCAATACCTTCGTCACTAAGACTAAAACTTACAAAGTCTTGTAAAGAGTTAGCTTCTATAACACCGTTAATCATTTTTTCTATTTCTTCTAATGTTTTACCTTCTTTAATATATTTCAATATTGAATCCAAAGAAGAAACGATATCACCTATCATTATTTGAGCATTCTGCTGCAAATAAGGTCTTTTTGCTATAGCATTTGTTTCAACTTCTGCCTGTTCAACTATACTATCCAAATATTTTTGTTCATATAAAGAATCATTTTCTTTAACATTAGGAGTTAATGTTATATACGAAATTTTATTTTTGTCCAACAAATCATTTATTCCTTCTGTATGAAAACCACCGGAAACAATTACTTTTACTGATTTTGTTTTATTCAGAGAAGTTAATACTTTGTTTATATTATAAAGTTTTCCTCTAAAGGAATTGTTATAATTTTTATCTATGGTTATATCTGCCGATAGAGTTTTTATAAAAGATAAATTTCTTTTAAGGTTC
>JAFXOB010000149.1 GCA_017529005.1 Elusimicrobiota bacterium | reverse complement strand
GATGCTGTTCAAAAGGATGATAGTTTTTGGAAAAAATTCTTTAACTGATTTTTGTTTTGCAAAACTTTTGTTATGCCCGGAATGAAAACTGCCTTTCTTGAAGCATACGGTTCAATTTTGTAGGATAATATTGAAAAAATTGTTTTAATTTATAAAAGTTTTTACAATAGGAAGATAAAAATATCTTCCTGTTTTTTTGTATAATATATAAAATTATGTTTGAATATTTATGTAAACTTTGAGATAAAATGACAAAAAAAATTCTTGAGATAACAGGTAGTTTAAATTGTGCGGGAATAGAAACTTTATTGGTAAATGTTTTAAAAAATATTGATAAAACTAAATATAAAATTGATTTTTTAGTAGTGGCAAATAAAAAATATTTTTATACTGATGAAGTTTTGAAATTCGGTTCAAAAATATATACCTATCCTTTTAAAAAAGTATATAAATTTTTGATTCCGTTTTTCTTTTTGAAAGAAATATTTGTTATTTTAAAAAACAAATATGATGTTGTTCATTGTCATTTTTATTTTTCTTCAGGGATTATTTTGTTTTTAGCATGGTTATGTGGTGTAAAAACAAGAATAGTTCATTCACATACAGAAAGAAAAATGTTTGCTCCAAAAATTTTAATAAAGCCGTTTACTAAAATTATGCAAAAAATAATCGATATTTTTGCAACCGATAAAATTGCATGCTCAAAGGAAGCCGGTATTGCTTTATACGGAAACAATTCAAACTTTAAAATAGTAAATAATGGTGTTATTATCGATAAATTTAAATTTAATTCACAAATTAGACAACAAATAAGAGAAAGCTTTAATTTAGAAAATTCTTTTGTAGTGGGGCATATTGGAAGATTTGTTGAATTGAAAAATCATTATTTTTTAGTAGATGTTTTTAATGAAATATTAAAATATAAAAAAAATTCTGTTTTGTTATTAATAGGCGAAGGTCCTTTAGAAGAAAAAATAAAAGAAAAAGTTAAAAACTTAAAAATTGGAGAACAAGTAAAATTTTTAGGTATAAGAAATGATATAAATAATATATATCAAGCAATGGATGTTTTTTTGTTACCATCAGTATTTGAAGGATTGCCGATAGTTGGTATTGAAGCACAAACAGCAGGGCTACCTTGTTTTTTTTCCGATAATATATCTAAAGAAGTAAGAATAATAAATTCTTATTTTCTCTCTTTAAAAGAAAACAGTGAATTTTGGGCACAAAAAATAATTGATATTTGTAAAAATTTTAAAAGAATTGATACTTCAGAACAAATTATAAAATCAGGTTATGGTTTTGAAAGTACAATAACTGCTTTTGAAAATTTATATATGTAAAATAAAAGAGAATGCAGATGGAAAAGAATAAATTTAAAAATATTGTTGTTTTTACTGCAGCAGGTATAGGCGATTTTGTTTGGGCGACTTCTGCTATATCTCTTATAAAACAATTTGATAAAAGTATAAGTATTACTTTAATAATGTGTGAAGATTATATAAGTTTGGTTGATAAAAGTTTACAAATAGATAAGATTGTTACTTTAAAACGAAAATATCATTCAGTTGAAACAAATCCTGTTCTTCGATATATATATAAGTTTTTCTGGTCAATAAAAAATTTCAAATGCTTTTATAAAAAAGAAGTATGTATTATGCTTGACAGCTCAAGCTTTTTTTCGTTGTTAGCAAGAAAAATTTTCAATATAAGAAAAACAGTTAATTTGAAATTAAAGAACTTACATACAATGATTAAATATCAGTTGACAATTCGCTCTGTATTACCGACATATAATTTAGCTATTCCTGTTTTACCTAACACAGATCATTTGAGAAATAAAATCAAACAAAAATTTTTACAAAATACAAAAAAATATAAGATAGCTTTATGTACAAAATCTACCATGAAATTTAGAGATTGGGATATAAAATATTTTGATGAACTTATAAAAAAAACAGATAAATACAATGATTTCACTTTTTATATTGTCGGAAACAGCAAAGAAGAAATTCAAAATTCAAAAATTTTAATTGATAATAATAAAAATGTTGATATAAGAAGTTTATGCGGAAAAACATCTTTATTGGAAATCAAAGAATTTTTGTCTAATATGGATTTAATTGTTTCGGTAGATACCGGTATTGTGCATTTGGCTGCGGTAAGTAATATTCCGACAATTTCTTTTTATGGTGTCAGTTTGCCAATAAAGTCAGGAGGAATAAATCCTAAATTTGTTGCTATGAGTTCTAATGAAGATTGTTCGCCTTGTGATGAAAAATATTATGACAATACCTTGTCTTGTAAATATGCAAAATGTTTATATAATATTACACCGGATATTGTATTTAATAAAATAAAAGAAATATTATTATGAGTATAAAAAATAAAGAAAAACATATTATAATTTTTGTCGGTTATGGTATAGGTGATTTTATTTGGGCAACTTCTGTTTTTCCGTTGATAAAAAGTTATGATAAAAATATAAAAATAACTCTTTTAACTTTTTCTAACTATGCGGCATTGATAAAAGATTTAAATGTAGTTGATGATTATATATTAATTAATCGTGCTTTTTTTGAATCAAAAAAAAGAATCTTAAGATATATGTATATGTTATTGTTTGCATTTAAGAATTATTTTAAATTAAAAAAACATTCAGATGCGATTTTTTTAGATGATAATAATTTTTTAATAAAATGTTTAAATAAAATTTGCAAATTAAAAAGAATTTATGGCTCTGATTTACAATGTTTTGGATATAATTTAAAAAATAAGTTTGTAGATTTGTTTACGGATATAATTAAAATGCCGAAAGATATGGATAGATTTCATTGTATGATGAAATATCAATATATGATTAGAAGTATTTTTCCTACATATAACTTAGCTATTCCTGTTTTATCAAATACCGATTATTTAGAAAAACAAATTAAACAAAAATTTTTACAAAATACGGGAAAATATAAAATAGCTTTATGTACCAATGGAACAGCCGAATGGAGATATTGGCCAACAGATTATTTTATAGAATTAATACAAAATATAAATAAACGATATGATATATCTTTTTTTATATTTGGGAATGATAAAAAACAATATGAAACTGCAGATGTTATAAAAAACAGTGTAGATAATAATTGTGATATAAGAAATTTATGTAAACAAACTTCCTTATTAGAATTTAAGGAGATGTTAAAATATATGGATTTATTGATTTCTATAGATAGTTCTGCTGTTCATTTTGCAGCAGTTTATAATATACCGACAATAACTTTTCATGGACAAACATTACCTGCAAGATCCGGTGCAGTAAATTATAATGCTATATCTATGTGTAGCTTTGAGGAATGTTCTCCTTGTGATATAAATTTAAATAAAGGAATTGTTTGTAAATATCCTAAATGTATGTATAACATTTCACCGGAACAAGTATTTGAAAAAGTAAAGATAATATTATTATAGTTTTAATTATGTTTAACATATATGTTCTTTTATAAATCTATTGATTTTCTAATCGGTATCGAAATTGAATTATATATTAAGCATCTTATTTTATTTAAGCGAAATTTATAAAAAAGAAATTCAATTTTTGTCTTGATAGATTTACTGAACATAAAAGCAAGATTTATTGCTTCTTTATATTGCTTTTCGTCTTTTATTAAAAAGGCAATAATAAGAAATTGTGATGCTATAAATTCCGAACTTGAAGAATATTGCGTGATAAAATCTTTATTGTTACTTATTATCATTTTCCATGCTTTTAATAGTATTTCGTGGTTGCTTGAAATTGAATCTTTTTGAATGTAATAATTAATCAGAGCATCATCCATAAAATATATTGAATGTTTTTCTTTAATTCTTAATGCTATTTCAAAATCTTGAAGTCTTGGAATGGTTGTGTCAAATTTATTTTCCAAAAAAATTTCTTTTTTCCCTAATAATGCTCCGTTTGATACACCTAACGGTAAAGTATCTTTTTTAAAAAAGCCTTCTTTAATATTTCTTGGTATTTTCCTTTTTAATAAATTTCCGTAAACAAACATTTTAGAACAAACGACGTCAGTATTGTTTTTCTTTAATGCATTAATTTGTTTTTCCAATTTATCCAAAAGCCAAACATCGTCACTGTCTTGAAAAGCAATGTATTTACCTTTTGCTAAATCTATACCTTTGTTTCTTGCAGCACATGCACCTTGATTTTCTTGTTTTACATATACAATTCTATCGTCGTTTATTGAATCTATAATTTCTTTTGTGTTATCCGTAGAACCGTCATCAACTATTATAAGTTCTAAATTTTTATAAGTTTGATTTAAAACACTATCTACGGATCTTTTTATAAGATGTGCTCTGTTGTAAGTCGGGATTATTACCGAGATTAAATCTGTATTATTCATAACTTTATATAAACTTCCTAAATAATTTTATTATGTTTTTT
>JAFXOB010000148.1 GCA_017529005.1 Elusimicrobiota bacterium | reverse complement strand
ATCTATTCCTAACTTATCTATATGTTTGGATAATAAAGCATAATATTTTTGCGAAGAAATTTTTCCTTGCCTATAATTATTAGAAAGTTCTTCCAACTTATATTGTCTTTTAGTGTAATATTGTTTTTTTAATTTTGATAAAGAATCATCTATCGCTTGTAATACTAAATTTATCTTATCTTGATTTTCTATTATTTCACCAAATCTTTTTAAATTATCCAGATATGGTCCTTTTTCTCCCAATCCGTTTATTATATTTGCCTTTCCTGTCATTGCACTATAATATTCTGCACCTGTTAATCTTCCTGTTTCCAATATTTTATCCAGCATTTCCATCTTGTTGGAATTATTTAATCTATCAATTAACCACTTAGTACTAACATTACCATAAGCACCTTCCAAATATACTTTTTTTACTCCATAACTTCTATCAAACGTTTCTATTATGTTGCTAATATTTTTTTGAACTTTCGGATGGCAATGTAAATCTTGAATATTTATTATTACTCTGTCTGTTCCTGCATAATGAGCACTTGTTATTTGACCATAATTATAGGGCAACATAAAATCTTTAAATATCTGTTTATATTTGGCTGTTGCCTCTTCGTTTGTCATGGCATTAGCTGCTGTTGGACCTATAACAAAAGAAAGCATTAAACAACTTGCAGTTATAATACTTATAAACTTTTTAAATTTTATTAAAATTTTCATATTACCCCCAATAAAAAAAGCTTGTATTGTTTCACTACACAATACAAGCCCTTTCTATATTTTTTTTATTATAATTTATCGATATAGATCTTGGTAAAACATTAAATAATATTTTTAATATAAGCAGTAAGAATATAAGCTGCCAAAACGGTATCTTCAAAGGATAGTTTATTTCTTTATCTAAACAAGTTTGTGTATAAGCAATATTTGTACTTAAAAATATATTAGAAATTATATTTGTACTTGATAATATTGTGACTATTTTATCCGTCAACAAAAAACAGTTTTCTTTATTATTTTTCTTTTTTGATTCATTTGTTTTTTTATGTTGTTTATTACCTTGTATTTTTTGCAAAAATAATTTTTCTACTATATCACTGGAGAAATTCCTGCCGGAAAAAAATTGTTCCGTTATACTTAAATCAGAAATCTTACTATATTTAATATTTGTTAATATCATAGAAACAATATTAAATACCAAAAAAAACATAACAAAAAGTGATAAAAATTTCATTTTAAAAAACACTTTCATATAATAATTATAATCTATATATATTGATTTTTCAACAAAAAAAATGTAAAAAACTTGTAAATTATTAGGATTGAATATACAGTTAAATTTGCGAAGAAATATCTTCATCAATAGAGTCTATCATTGGTTCCAATAATATAATAAACTCACCAAGAATATCTCTGTTTGACATTTCTTCCAATACTTCTTTTATGGTTCCTCTAATAAATTCTTCGAATTTTTTAGTTAATTCTCTTGCCAAAACGATATTCGTTTGTTCACCAAAAACTTCTTTACAAATTTCCAATGTTTTTAAAATTCTATGCGGAGACTCATAAAATACAATAGTTTTTTGAACTAATTTTGCTTGCTCCAATTCTTTTTTCATTTTACCGGTTTTTTTCTTTAAGAAACCTAAAAAAACAAAAGAATCAGTTGTAAGTCCTGAACCTACTAATGCAGTTATTAAAGCACAAGCGCCCGGTAACGGAACAACCATTATATTTTTAGATATTGCTTCTTTTATTAGATAATACCCCGGATCTGATATTGCCGGTGTTCCGCAATCAGAAACAAGTGCAATATTTTTACCGGTTTCCAACATTGATATTATTTGAGGTATTCTTTTTAATTGATTTTGTGTGTAAAAACTTATTAATGGTTTTGATATCTTTAAGTGTGATAATAATTTAACAGTTTGTCTTGTATCTTCACAAACAATTGTATCAACATCTTGAAAGATTCTTACAGCTCTCAGTGTTATATCTTCAAGATTTCCTATTGGTGTAGGAACCACAAATAAAGTCCCTTTGTTAGTATTATCATTATTCATTATTTTGTAACTTTTTCTTCTTTTAAAATATCAATAAATATATCTACTATTTTCGGATCAAATTGTTTACTTGCCCCTTTTTTTAATTCTTTAACAGCCAAGTCTATTGGCAACGCTTTTCTGTATGGGCGATTTGAAGTCATTGCATCATAAGCATCAATAACAGCAACTATTCTTGCACCCAAAGGAATTTCTTCTTTAGCCAGACCTTCGGGATAACCGGAACCGTCATACCATTCCTGATGATACAAAACCATAGGTGCAACCGGTGCCAAAAACTTAACCGGAGCCAAAATTTTATGACCTATTATAGGATGTGTCCTTAATATTTTTATTTCCGAATCACTGAGTTTTTCTTTTTTCAACAAAATATTATCTGCAATACCTATTTTACCTATATCGTGCATAAGTGCCGCATATTCTATATTTCTTACGATTGTATACGGTAAATTCATCTTTATAGCTATTTCTTTTGCATATTTTCTTGCTCTATCAGCATGGTCATAAGTATACGCATCTTTTGCATCTATTGCTCTTGCCAAAGTCTGAACCATTTCAAAATAAAAAGATTGTAAATTATTAAATAACTCTATATTATCCAGTCTCATTGCAGCCTGATCGGCTAATATTGTGATTAACTTTAAATCTCTATCATTAAACTGCTTTTTATTTTTAGGTGAATTTATATTTAGCACGCCGATAACTTTACTTTTTATTTTTAAAGGGACAGAAATAAAAGACTTTGATGTATACCTTTCTTCATCGTTAGGTCTCAAAAATCTAACATCAGTTTCTATATTTTCAACAAAAATATATTTTCCTGTACTTACAACCCTTCCGGCAATACCTTCTCCTATTTTCATTTTTGTTTCTTTTTTTATTTTTTCGGATAATCCTTTAGAAGAAATAATATATAGTTCATTATCGGAATTGATAAGCATCAATGAAGCTAAATCCGAATGTAT
>JAFXOB010000147.1 GCA_017529005.1 Elusimicrobiota bacterium | reverse complement strand
GTCATTATTTTCATTAATAAACTCCAACATATCTTTTACTTTATCTAAATATTGTTGTGTTAAGTACGGAAACACAAGTGTTATTTTACATTTATATTTTTTTGTAACAATACTTTTTAAATCTTTTAATGTAAAAAGTTTTTTTTCACAAAATTCACTGCCTAAATAAATACGCCTTTTATTTTTATATTTATCTAAATATTTTATATTGTCTATAAATTTTACTTTTTCTATTTTCATATTATTTAAAATAACAGTGTTTTTCTTTACATTCAAAAATATTATTTTCCTTAAGTATTTTTTTACAATAATTTATATATTGTTTTTTCATTATTTTTTCTTTTAATTTATCACAAGCAAGTTTTACAACAGTAACAAAAGATTGTGTAGTATTTTTTCTGTTCACAATTTTTAAAGATATATTCTTAAAATCTTGTAAATCATACAAATTACATAAGTTACAACTATGATAAAAATTGTTTATAAATTTGTTACCGTTCAATTTATATTTTTGCTTATAATAATCTTTACAATTTTTTATATTACTTAAAACTAAATTACATCCGGTATCAAACTGTTTTGTGTTATATGTTTTTATTATTTTATCTTTATAATTTAGTTTTTCTGAACAATGAAAAAAAGAACAAAAACCGTCAATAAAAAAACAACTTCCGCCAAATCCAAAAATTTCGTAATGTAAACTATCATCTGCCTTTATTATGTTTACAATATCTTCAATGGAAAGTTGTCTGTCTAAAATTATTCTTTTTGCTCCAAAAGATTTATAAAATCGGACTGTATCGGCATTAAAAGTAGTTCCACCTGTTGATATAGCTATCTCTTTTTTGTATTTTTGTTCTTTTAATAAAATCAACAAAGCTATATCATTAACAATTATACCTTTTATACCTTTTAATGAACTTACTTTATTTATTAAATTTAAAATGTATTTATATTGTTTTTCTATATATAGCCCGTTGAATGTTGCAAATACCGGGAGATTATATTTTCTTGCTTGATTTACGGCTTTTTCAAATTCTGTCCAATCCGAAAAGTTTGCATCTTCACCTCTTCTGTTAAGTATATTAAAAGATATCGGCCACTTTTTATCTAATTCTTTAGGTAAAAAACCGCCATAAAGTTCGGTTGCACCTGCTTCTTTCATTTTATGAACAGAATCTAAACTGTTAAAGCCTGATGTAATATTGAAATTATTTGGCATGATTATATTATACAATAAATTAAACTAGTTATTGATATAAATTTCTAATTGTAAATTATAATCATAAATGATAGAATAACAACATCATGAATTTACCAAAAATAAAAAATTTCCCGTTTACATCTATTTTAGGTTGGTCAGTATCAAGATATGATGTCTTTAAAAATTGTAAAAGGCAATACTTTTATTCTTATTATTCGAAATTTGATAAAGAAGTTCCTTTTGCAAAAATACAAAAATTAAAAGCGTTAACATCAGTCGCTCTTGAAACAGGAAACATTGTTCACGACTCTATAAGAGATTTATTGGTAAGATTACAAAAAACGACAAAACCGATAAGCAGACCGAGATTTCTAGACTATGTTGCAAAAATGGCAGAACAGTATTGTAACAGCAAAACTTTTTGTGAAGTCTATTATAAACAAAAAGAATCCGTTACTGCACAAGCTCTTATCCCTCAAATAAATAAAATAATAGAAAACTTTTTAACAAGTAAAAGATTAAGATGGATATTTGAAACCGCAGTTCCGGAAAGCAAAAATTGGATAATAGAGCCGGGGGGCTTCGGTGAAACAAGAATTAACAATTATAAAGCATACTGTAAAGTGGATTATCTTATACCGGTGCAAGATAAAATTTATATTTTGGATTGGAAAACAGGTAAACAAGATATATCTAAACATTCAAGACAATTAATCGGTTATTCTTTATGGGCAAGTTACCATTTTAATACAAATGCAAAAAATATAACTTCAACCGTAGTATATTTATCCCCCGTTTACGATGAATATACCGTAACATTAACCGATGAAATGTTAGCACAATTTCAACAACAGGTTGAAGATGAAACAAAACAGATGTATGAATTTTTAACCGATATAGAAAACAATATTCCTAAAGAAAAAGAGTGTTTTGAAAAAACAGATAACGAATTTTTCTGCAGATATTGCAACTTCAGAGAACTCTGCAAAAACAATTTTTAATATACACTTGACAAATAATACAAACAAATGTATAATATACAAAAATAAGTGTTAAAGGAGATATATAATGAGTAAAGATGAAAAACTTAAAGCGTTGAATTTGGCATTGTCGCAAATAGAAAAAGCTTTCGGTAAAGAAGCAATAATGAGATTAGGTGATACAAGTAACGAAAACGTTGAAGCTATACCTACAGGGGCATTACCTTTGGATATAGCAATAGGTATAGGTGGTATTCCAAGAGGTAGAATTATAGAAATATATGGTCCTGAATCTTCCGGAAAATCTACACTTGCAATGTGTATAGCAGCACAAGCACAAAAACAGGGTGGAATTGTTGCTTACATAGATGCTGAACATGCTATGGATCC
>JAFXOB010000018.1 GCA_017529005.1 Elusimicrobiota bacterium | reverse complement strand
ATCCGTTTGTTAATTGCCATCTTGCTTTTACTTGCGGTTCCAACAATATGTTGTTTACACTTTGGCTGTCTACTTTTGTTAATGTTGTTTCATAACTTCCGCAATTTACTATTCCGTACATCAATGTTATGTTCGGTTCCAATATCCAATTCTTGCCCATATCGTAATTGTATCCTGCTTTGGCTCCGATACTATACATGTTCATATCTATATCGTTTGTTCCGTCATCTGTATCTACGGATGCTTTATTAAATATTATGTTTGCTGTTAAGCCTGCATACCATTTTTCTTTTATCAACATTCCTGTTGCACCTAACACATATCCCGTTTGGTTTGATTTTACTTCTTCTACTTTCTGTTTACTTCCGGCATAACCTAAATAGAATGATGCTAATATATCTCCTTTTACAGGCAAATCTATTCCGGCAAGTGTTCCGTACAAATTGTTATCTACATCCGTATCGCCGACTTTAACTGTTTCATTTAATATAAACGGTCTTAACCATGCTCCCCTTTCTATCTTACTTGTTTCTTCAAATACCTGGTCTCCGGCCGATGCATACAACAAGCCCATACTTTGTGCTTTTTTCTTCTTCTTACTGTCATCTTTTTTATCTTTCGGATTATTTGTTGTTGTTTTACTGTCTTTTACAGAATTTTTTTGTTCCGGTTTACCTTTTGTTGCGGGTTTTGCTGTTTCTTTTGTTGAAGTTTTCGGTGCTACGGTTTTGGGTTGGTTTTTAGCTGCAATTTGTCTGTCCATACTTGCAAATGCCTGCCCCGTTACAACACTTTGTGTTGCATATCCGCCGACACTTGCAGATACTGCTCCTGCTGCCGTTACAGGGTTAAATCCTTTCTTTGTGAAAGTGTAATAATAACCGGGCTCTCCTGTATAATGGTGACCATTAATATCAAACTCAATTTTACCTTTCTCTAATTTTGCATCGTAACTATACAACACAGACCTTGCTTTATTTACTGTGATTACTTTGTTATCTTCTAATATTGCTGCAAAATCTACTCTTGTTGTTTTATCGGAATCTTTTATTATATTTATTTCTTCTACATTTACTTTCCCGGAACCTATAGTTGGTGTGGCAAACAAAGCCATATCCATTGCTTTATTTTCCAAATCGGCATCTACGGTTAAATTTAATCTATTTGATATTGATACACCGGTTCCTTCTTGACCAAATTCTGCATTTGCCACTTTTCCGTTTGCCATTTTTATTGTTGCATTGTCAACATCAATATTTTTTATACCATTATTACTGTCAAACAATGTTCCGTTTTCACCTAACTCTATTGTTCCGCCGTAAAAATTTACTGTTCCGTAATATTTGCTCATATCTGCATTTAAAACTATCTTACCTGTTCCAACATTTTTTTGATAATTTTCTACAGGTTTATTGATATTCATTTTACCGCTACCTTGTATTGAATCGTTAAAAATAATATCTGCTTTATTACTTGCCCACATATTTACCTGCCCGGACCCTCCGCTATATATAGCATTAAAAGATTCATTTTCCGCTCCTACATAACTTTTGTTTCCGGTAAATTCCACATTTTTTGTATTTGCTATTAAGGTTACTATTCCTCCACCGGTACTATATATCGCTCCACCGGGATATTTTGCCTTATTACCAATAAATTTTGCACCGTCTTCTATTGTTATATCTCCTTCACTTATTGCTCCGCCTGTATTTTCACATTCATTATTTTGAAACAATGCATTTGAATCGATTATCAGTTGTCCGCTGCTGTTATATATTGCTCCACCGGGATGTTTTGACTTATTATTTTTAAATACGGAATTGTTCCCGATTGTTAGTTTTCCACTGGAATTGTCGATTACTCCACCTGTAGAACCGGATTGATTACCTTCAAACAATGCATTTGAACCGATTATCAGTTGTCCGCTGCTGTTATATATTGCTCCACCGGAACTTGTTGCTTTATTATTTCTAAATACGGAATTGTTCCCGATTGTCATTTTTCCATAATAATTTTTTATTGCTCCACCTGTACTATTATTACTTTCGTTATCTTGAAACAATGCATTTGAACCGATTGTCATTTCTCCACTATTATCTATTGCTCCACCATTATAGGCAATATTACTTTTAAATATTGAATCATCTCCTATTATCATTGTTCCGGTATAATTGTATATTGCACCACCGGGTGCATTAGATTGAGATTGATTACCTTCAAACAGTGCTTTTGAACCGATTGT
>JAFXOB010000017.1 GCA_017529005.1 Elusimicrobiota bacterium | reverse complement strand
GGTTCATTGGAATCTGTTCAAACTGATCCACAAGCAGGTAAAATAGTAATAGAGTCAGGTGCAATATTAATAACATCGGCAACTTATGTTAAAGCAGATAATCATATAGCTATAGCAGATGGTGGAACATTAGAACTTACAGGTGGAAATAATATTAATAATATTAATACAAGTTTGGCGGAAGAAGATATATTAACAGGTACTTTAATAATAAGTGGTACTGATAATACAACAAATTCCGGAAATATAGCAGTATCTACGATAACAGTTAATCCTGATATATCTTTAACTAATGAAGATGGATATTATATAGCAACAAAGACAATAGAAGGTAATGAATTAATAAACAATGGCTTGTTTATATTGAATGCATCCAAAGATTCGGATTATGGTTTAACAAATTTAACAGGTGTAGGAACTTCTTCAATAACTGTAGAATCCGGTAAAACAGTTACAATGAATAACACCGGAACAATTGAGCAGACAACAATAGAAACTTATGGTGACGGAACATTAGTATTAACAGGTAACAATATAATAGCAAACGTAGTAAATTATATGACAGGCAATTGCTTGGATATAGCAACAAGAATTGTTGGAACATTAGATAACAATCCTGCAAACGAAGAAACTCAAGGTGTAGTAAATATATTAGATGGCGGATCAATTTCAGGACAAATAACAAACAGTACCGGAACAATAAGTATATATACAAACTTTGAAGTTGAAACCGGTATAACAAGCAACAATACATCAGATATAACCAAAAATATAATAAATATCGGTAGTGCAACAGCTGCAGGTGTTGTAAAATCATCAAATACAATAGAATATCAAACAATTACGGTATCAAGCGGAAGCTTACAGATGCACAATGCAGGTAAGGAAATTGATGATGGAACAATTCAAAATTCATCAATAACGGTTGCTACAGACGGTTTATTATCCGTAAGAGCAGATAAATTAATAAATATTTCAAATCCTATAACAAATAACGGTATAGTAGATTTATATGGAACCGATGTAGTAAATGTCAGCACAATAACAGGTAGCGGTGAACTTCAAATTAACGGTTCAATAGCAAATCAAGAAGGAACAAAAATAAATCAAAGTACAGTAACAATAGCTCAAGGTTATAGTTTAACCGCAAATGCAAACGATATAACAACAACCGGTAAAGGAATTGTAAATGACGGAACATTAATATTTACAACAGAAAGTACCGATACTATGGTAAATACAAGCACAATAACCGCAGCATCATCAGGTAATGGTTATTTGATAATTGATGGTGTGTTGGAAAATACTGCTAATGTAGAACAAGATGAAATATATGTTACCGAAGAAGGTGAATTAGGAAATAATAAAGAAACAACAATAAAAGCAAGAGATATAATAAATGACAATGTTATAGAAAATGAAGGTAATATAATATCAGATGCTTTGCATAATAATTCGGAACTTGAAAACGAAGGAGAGGTAACATTAAAATATTTATATAACAAATACTATGTAAAAAATGAAAGTGATGAAGGTACAGCAACAATAACAGCAGAAACCATAATAAATGATAGCGAAAATCCGGCTTCCCAGTCAGCATATATAGAAAATTATGAAGATTCTATGATAGTTGCAGGAACTATTATCAGTAGCGGAACAATAGCAAATGCAGGTATGATAACTTCATCTGTTACATTTACAAACTATGGTTCAGTTGAAAATAGCAGCGGAATGATAGTTGCAAACGATTTCATAAACGAAGAAGATGCATCGGTAGACAACTATACAGACGCAGGAATAGCTGCAGCCGGAGAATTAATAAATAAAGGTACAGTTGCAAGTTCAGGTACAATAGTTGCAACAAAATTAACAAATAGCGGAATGATAGTAAGTTCGGGTGCAATTTCAGGAATAAATATAATAAACGAAGCAGGCGGAGTAATTGAAAGTTACAGAACAAATGAAGATAGTGAAGAAACTTACGAAGGCGGAACAATAACATCTACAAATACGGCAATAAACAAAGGAATAATAACAGCTAATGCAAGCGGAGTAGATGCAAAAATACAAAATGAGAATGGCGGTATCTACAATATTACTGGCGGAACAGTAACAAAAGATGTATCAGGTGCTAACGGTGGAACAGTTAACATAAAACAATCTTCAGTAACACTAGCAGAAGATGCTTTTATAAGCCAAAATACAATAAATTTAGAAGGAACAGAATTTAAATTAGAAAAAGAAAGTAATTTAAGAACTTCAGACTTGAATATCGGAGAAGGTGCAACATTTAATATAATGAATGATTCAGTAGATACAGTAGATATTAATTCATTAAATGTAGGTGACGGCATAACTTGGAACTTCAAATTTGATGTTAACTTGAAATTAGGAACGACAGATTATTTACAAAATACAAGTTTTGCTAATACCAGTACAATGACTATAAATACAATAAATGTGTTAGAAGATAGTGATAAAGCAACAACAACAAAGCTTACAATAGCAGACAGTTATTCTTGGGCAGATGTTACAAATCCTATATATGCTACAACAAATGTAAAATATACTATAGAACAAGATTTGAGTATAACAACTGCTACAGTATTAGGTATAACATCAGAGGGTTATGGTGGATTCCCTAGTGCAGTATACGATGGTTTGGGACTTTATTTTGTATCAGGAGATAGTGAAGGTGTTCATATTGAGAATGTAAAAAAATGGGTAGATGACGGACACGGACCACAAGATACATTAATAGCAGATATGTCCTTAAATGGTCTATATGCAGATTCCGTATTAGTAAGTTCGCCTGATGCAGGAACATTAACCGGAGTAAAAACAGGTTCATTTACATTAAGAATTAATGATAACGAAGAAGCTCAAGGTTTAACAATTAAAGGTTTTGAAGATGCTATAACCGTAAATGCAACGGATGGAAGACTTGAAGCCAATAATGTTGTATTCAGCAGTAATACAGGAACAGCAGTGATAACAAACGAAGGAATAACTGTTCTTAACGGTGTAACATTTGATGATACAAATACAGCTACATATGATGTGTTAAATAACGGAGACTTACTATTAGAAACATCATCATCAACATTTACGAAAGGTATTGTTGGCGAAGGAACAACAACAATTAAAGGTGTTGCAATAGATATGGGAGATGCTACACTTGCACAGGGAACGGTAGAAATCAGTCATGTTGAAGGTAGCAGCTTAACAGTTAAAGTTGATAAATTACAATATGAAAGAGAAGGCAGTTCAGAAGCTACAGTAACCAATTTAATAATAAATAACAACGAATTGGTATTGGTAGGAAATGAAGATGATGAAGTTGCAACATTAGCAACAGAAATTAAAGGTTTTGGAAATACAGAGTTGCAAAAGAATATGTATGTTACAAAAGATATTTCACAAACAAATATCAATTTAATTGGTGCAACAGTATCGGTAAGCACAGAAACAGGTGCAAAAGTGAAAGCAACAACCATAACAGTAGATGAAAATTCTTCATTAACGGCAGATGCAAGTAACATAGATACATTTGCAACAAATGGCGGAATAAACAACGAAGGTAGTGTAACATTTGTAGGCGGAACAAATAATAATACTATAACCGGTAATCAAGGTAAGATATTTATAGAAATGAACAAAGAAGTAATAAATTCAACCGGAACACAAATATCACAACAGTATATAGAAGTAAAAGAAGGTGGTAAGTTTGTGATGAATGCTGATGATGTAGAGACTGCAACTGATGGAGATCTTAAAGGAATACAAAATAACGGAGATTTGGAAATTACCGGTGGAACAAACAAAAATATTATAGGTCGCGGCGATGCTGTAAAAGGAAATACAATAATATCCGGAATTGTTACAAATGCAGAAGGAACATCTGTTGAACAAAGCACAATAACAATTAATAGTGGTGCAAGTTTAACAGCAAGTGCAAATGATTTGAAGAAAGCAACTAATGGAGTGCTAAATTCAGGTGACTTGATATTTGTAGGCAGCAGTGATATGATAAACGAAAACGATATAACCGGAGAAGGAAACTTAACCATTAAGAGTAATATGACAAGTTCAACTACAATAACTCAAACTAATATAGATATAGTTGACGGAACATTTACACATAATGTAGCAGATAACGGAGATTTGCCTAAAATAACGGCAGCAAATATATCTGTAAGTACAAGTGCAACATTTGTAGTTCACAGTGAAGTAGAAGTAAGTGATAAGGTAACAAATGATGGAATATTTAAGATAAACGTTTTGGATCCGGACGGCGGAGCAGACGAAGTTGTAAGTCAAAACAATATAATCGGTAAAGGGGATATGATAATTTCTTCTACAAATTATAAGAATGACGGCGGAACAATATCACAAAGAACATTTACAATAGAAGATGCAGATTCAAGTTTTGAAACCGATATTACAAAATTTGAGGCTTATAACGGTATAACAGATAACGGTAACTTGATATATACCGGAACAGGAACAAGCTCAAGCACAATAACCGGTACCGGTGAATTGACAATCGGAACAGCAGATACAACAGCAGAAGTAGTAAACAAAGAAGGAAATGAAATTAGTTTAAGTACAATAACCGTAAACGAAGGTAGCAAATTTAAAACAAGTGCAAACGACATAACAACAACTACAGGAATGGTAAATGATGCAGAAGTAACATTTACCGGCGGAGTAAACAAAAGCACAATAACAATGACAAACGGTAACGGTATATTGAATATTGAAGACGATTTAACAAACCAAGCAGCAATAACACAAAAAGAAATAGATATTAAAGGTGGCGATTTTGAAAATGTAAGAACAAGTTCAGTAACAGCGGAAAAGATAACGGTAGCAGACGGTTCAAAATTAATAACCGATGCAAAAGATTTGGATATAAGTGACAGCATAACGATAACCGGAGAAAAAACAGTATTGAACTTAAAAGATGAAGAAGAAGCGGAAATCGGTGCAGTAATAACCGGATCAGGAAAGATAGTAAAAGAAGGAGAAGGAACAGTAACATTGAGCGGTGAAAACGGATATACCGGAACAACGACAATAACCGGCGGTGCACTAAGAATAGTTGCGGCAAACGGAATAAGTGAAGAAAAGATATATATGGATGGCGGTAAATTTATAACCGGTGAAAACAGCGAAATAACATTATCTAATGAAATATTGGGAACGGATCATAATGATGTTAATATAGAAACAGAAGAAGGCGGTAGCTTAATATTAGACGGTGAAATTTTCGGAAATAAAGATTTAGTAAAAACAGGAACAGGCTTGTTGGATTTACAAATGACATCCAACTCTTATGCAGGAGATACAAAAATAAGCAGCGGAACTGTAAGAGGTACTACAAAGAATATTAACGGAAAAGTAATAGGCAGCGGAGCTGCAGATTCAACAGTTGAATTCTACGATGCAGACGGAGAAGTTGTATTGAATGAATTTGACACAGAAAAGTTTATAGGAACATTTAATAAGACCGGTGCTTCAACAATGACCGTAACAAATCATTTCAAAGCATTAAATGCAAATGTTTTAAGCGGAACATTTGTAATAAATAACGATAGTGAAAGTGGAAGCGGAAGCACATTTGAAGTAACGGAAACAATGAGAGTAGAAAATGCATTGTTGAAAGGTTATGGAAATATAACAACAGGAGATTTGATAATCGGTCAAGGAGCAACATTTGCACCTGGAAATTCAACAACAACATTTAAAGTAGATGGAAACTTAGCTTTTGAAGAAGACGGAGAATATGATGTAGAATTCGGACAATTCAATATGGATGAAGCAGGACACTATAGTGACAACACAGCAGTAACCGGCAATACGACAATCGGAGAAAATGCTAAGATAACATTGAACAATTTAGAAGGTAAATATTATGTTCCTGAAACAATAGATTTAATAAATTCAGATGGTACATTGGCAGACGGATACGAATACAAAGAAGAAAATGTAGTATTCAATGATAACGATGCAACAGATTTAAGACCTGGATATGATACAAGAATATCAACAAGAGTATATACTGAAGGTAACGCATTAAAGATAGAATTACAAAGGAAGAAGAGTGAATATTCTGATTCATTAGAATTTGAAAGAAGTCACAACGAACAAGAAGCTGCAAATGCAATAGATACAATATCAACAGGAAATCCTGGAGATATAACAAAACCGTTAGATGCAATGGAAAAAATGTATTATTATCAAGACACTTATGATATAGACGGATTGAAAGATGCTTTAAATGATATCGCAGGTGTAATACATGCAAATTCAACAATGTTGACATTTACAAATGCAAAGATTGAACATGTATATGATAAAGTACAAGAAAGAACAAAAGACATATTGCCATGCCAAAAAGCACACGATAAGATATGGGCAGAATATTATTACAATACATATCAGGTTAACGAAAATGAAAATTCACCGAAATTTGATACAAGTGTAAACGGTTTCTTGGTAGGATTCGATATGATATCCGCAAAGAATTTGACAATGGGAATAATGGCAGGATATGGAACAAGTGAATTGAAAGAGTTAAAAGATAAAACGACGATGAACGATATTAACTTAGGTTTCTATGGCGGATATGAAACAAATAAATGGTTATTTAAAGGTATGTTGTTAGGCGGATACGAACAATATTCAACAGAAAGAACAATCGGATTTATGGATAGAATAGCAAACAGTGAACATAACGGATATAATGCAGCATTAGACTTGGAAGCAGGTTATAAGATTAGTTTGAATAAGAAAGACAGCCAAGCAAAACACAAAATGTATTTGAAACCTTATTTAGGTGTAACCGGAAGTTATATCAATAACGAAGGTTTTGAAGAAAAAGGTGCAGATTCATTGAACTTGAAAGTTAAAGATTATAGTAACTTTGCAGCACAAGCAAGAGCCGGTATCGGTATTAA
Organism: Elusimicrobiota bacterium; assembly: GCA_017529005.1. GTDB lineage: Bacteria > Elusimicrobiota > Endomicrobiia > Endomicrobiales > Endomicrobiaceae > Ruminimicrobiellum. The sequence continues at coordinate 8,707 of JAFXOB010000017.1, read as the reverse complement.
CGGTAAAGTAAAGAAATTCGGTTGGTATGCAAAAGCAGGAGTAAGACAATTCTTAACCGAAGATTATAACGAAATAGAATCGTCATTGTTAGATTATCAAGATCAAACAAAGATGAAGATAAGAAGTGCGGAATTAGACAAATTCTCTTACGGCGGTGGACTTGGAGCAGACTTTGCATTATCTAATGCATGGACAATATTTGCAAATGGTCTTGCAAGTTTCGCAGATAAATCTACCAACTATTATGGAAATATCGGATTAATGTATAAATTCGGTTGCCCTAACAATGAGAAAAAAACAGATGAAGATGTAGAAAAAATATCTGCAATGTTAAATGAAAAAATAACAGAAGAAGAAGCATTAAAGAGACAATTAGCAGAAAAAGATAAAGAATTAAAAGATGCTAAAAACAGAGAAAAAGAATTACAAAACAGAATACAGAAATATGAAGCTAATGTTGTAAGTGAACAACAAGCACAAAAAATGAAACAGAACACTGTTAAAACTTTCAGATTAGGAGAAAAACCAACATTTGTATTCGGAACAGATAAATTGAACGGTAGTGGTAAAGAGAGTTTGAAACAAGTAGCAAGAGAATTGGAAAGTTACCCGGATGCAGAAGTTTTGGTTGAAGGTCATACAGACAATGTTGGCGGTGACGAAATAAACCAAAAAATCTCCGAGAACAGAGCATCTGCAGTAGCAACAACATTGAAAAAAGATTATGGTGTAAAAAACAATATTTCCGTAATTGGTAAAGGAAAAACAGAACCTATAGCCTCAAATGATACTGCAGAAGGAAGAGCAAAGAACAGAAGAGTAGAAGTTATAGTAACAACTAACGAATAGTTAGAATTATAAACATAAAAAGCAGGTGAGATTTTCTCACCTGCTTTTTTTTATTGATAATTATGATAGGCGTTTTTTTGTTATTCTCGTCGATGTATCTTCTATAAATTTATATATCTATAACTCTGTTCATCAGAAAATTCATCAATAAAAATTAGAGTTGGTTTAATATTAAAAAAGATTGAAAAATCAATAAAAAATGTTGATTTATATTGCATTTTTTTATATAATAAAAAATGGTATATTGTAAAAATACCGAAAAAAATAAAAAAATATAGACTTCATCGTGGAGGGAAAAAATAAATGTTTAATAAAATTATAAAAAAATCAAGCAAGCTTATTGCTGTCGTGTTGGCAATAACATTAACCTTTTCGCCGTTGAGTTATGCGGGAGATGTAGGCAGTTTTTCAGAGTTTATAACGGCAATATCCGATGGTACCGCAACAATAGATATTATAAATAGCTTTACGGCGGATCCGGGAGACGGTCCGTTAGGTACACAAATTGCATCTATCCTTGCGATAAACGGTAATAACTATGTGGTGGATGCCGCGAATAAAGCCGGTCTTATTATTGGTTCAGGAAAGGAAACAACAATAAATGATTTAACTTTTAAAAATTTTTCTGCTACAAGCGGAAAAGGTGGTAGTGCAATACACAATTCAGGCAACTTGACACTTACCGGGGTAAATTTTTCTACAAATACATATTCTCTTGGTAATCAAAATACACAAGGCGGTAGTGCGATATATAATGAAGAAAATGCAACAATAACAATAACAAACGGAGTGTTTAGGTTTAATAAAAATACCAGTTCAGGTCAATCTTATGGCGGTGCAATTTATAATATTGGAACCATGAACATGGGGAATGGATTAGAAGTCTCTTCCAATTCCACAACACTCACCGGCAGTACAAAAAGTAACGGAGGATCAATTTATAATGGTGGAACCGGAGATCTAACAATCGGAAACTATTCATTATTTCAATTCAATAAAGCAAAGCAAGGTGGTGCAATTTCCAATGACGGAGATATGACAATTGGAACTGATGCACACTTTTATCATAATGAAAGTACTACAGACTCGGGAGCAATAGGTATTTGGTCAGGTCAGACTAAAATAGCAACATTAACCATAGGTGACAGAGCATTATTTGATTTTAATAAATCAAAAGATGCCGGAGCAGTATATAACAAGGCAAAATCAATAACAGAAATCGGAGAAAACGCAAGGTTTATTTCAAATACTGCCACAAACACCGCGGGTGCAATACGTAATGCCGATTCTGCTAGCCTTACAATAAAAGATGGAGCATTATTTGAATACAATACTGTAACAGACAATACCGGTAAAGGTGGAGCAATATACAATGAAGGAACTAATGTTAATAAAACAAAAGTAAATTTAGGTTCTGTCATATTTAATGAAAATAGTGCAACAGGTAACAAAGGTGAAGCCGGAGCTATATACAACAAGAATGCAACATTAACTATATCAAAAGGTGCTGTATTTAGCACAAACACTGCAGGAGACTATGGTGGTGCAATAGAAAATACCGATAACGCTGTTATGTCAATAGGTGATCCTGCAATTACGGATCCTGAAATAACTATTAATTTTATTTATAACAGTGCAAGTAGAGGTGGTGCGGTAGATAATTACAAAAACTCTACCATTACAATTGGAAATAATGTAGATTTTTCTTCTAATACGGCAATACTTGCCGGTGCAGCAATATTTAATGAAACAGGATCAACAATAACAATAGGCAATAATGTAAATTTTCACTATAATACGGTAACAACAGGTGACAATCACTACGGTGGTGGTGCTATATGGAATAATGACAATTCCACTATTACAATTGGTAACAATGTAACTTTTTCGTCAAATGCGTCAAACACTTTCGGCGGAGCAATACATAATGCTGGAAATTCCACAATAAATATAAACGGTGACAAAATATCATTTATATCAAACACTGCTGAAAGATATGGTGGTGCGATATATTCTCGTGATAATTCTTTTGTGAATATAGGAAACAATGCAGAATTTAAATCAAACACTGCTGGAAGATATGGTGGTGCGATATATAATGATACTGGTTCTGAAATCACAATAGCAGATGGTGCGAAATTTGAAGACAATTCAAGTACTAACACAGACTATGAATCCGGAGCAATATATAATGCAGGAACAATAAATATTGGAACTTCAACATTTAAAAACAATAAAACAGGAACAAAAAACAGAGATATTTATAATACTGGAAACTTAAATTTTACCATCGACAGTTCTGTTACAGTTGGAACAACTACCATGACCGGTGGTATTTCTAATGATGGTAACACAGATAAAGGTATAACAACAATTAAAAGTGGTGTTACATTAATGGTTGGATATAATGAGGATGAAACTACTGCATCCGGTGCAATATTTAAACAAAATAATGTCGTTGTAGAAGAAAGAGCTAAATTGTATTTGAATGTAAATTTGACTAATGATTTTAAAATAAATAATACAGTTACAACCCAAGCAGGTTCAGAAATCTATATCAATGGTAGTGGTACATTAGAGTGGAACACTACAGGTGAGGGAGATTTTTATTATAACGGAGAAAATATAATAATTAAAGCTGATAATTTACAACATGGTACTATGAATATTACCGGAAATAACAATATAGTTACAAGAATCAGCAGAACAGATGGAGAAACACCAATAACAACAGTAAATGCAATTAATGCTCCAAATGCGACATTTATTAATAATGGTATTTTCAATTTAAACTTATCATCTTCCGATGGATATAACTTAAAAACATTAACAAATTCAGAAACAGACAAAGGTACCTTTAACATAAATGTAAAAGATAATATAACATTAGATTTAACAGATAAAACAATACAACAGAAAGAAACAGTTGTTTCCAGTGTTAACTCCAGCTCTTTAACAGTAAAAAATGCAGAACTAAACTCTGATTTAGTAAATAATTTAAGTGGTGAAGGTTTAATTTTACAAGAATCGGAAGTTAAAGGACAATTAAGAAATCAAGGGCAGATGGTTTTAGAAGATTCAGAAGTTGACGGACAAATAATAAATAATCAAGGTACAATGACAATATTGGGAAATTTTGTCATTCAAAACGGAATAGCAAGTGCGGGTTATAGTGCACAATATAATACAATAAACATAGGAAATGCAAGCAAATCAGCTACGGTAAGATCATCTACAACAATAAGCGATCAAACAATAATAATATCAAGCGGTAGCTTAATCATGGAAAATAATAGTGTTGACGGGACAATTTCAAATTCTTCGATAACAGTAAATACAAACGGAATATTAACGGCAAATGCTAATAATATTAGTACATATAATAATACTGAAATAACAAATGAAGGTACTATAAATTTTACCGGTGGACAAAACAAAAATGAAATTTTCGGAACAGGAAATTTAACGATAGATGGAACAGTAACTAATAAAACAGAAACATCAATAGTTCAAGGTACAATAACCATAAATAGCGGGAAAAGTTTTACTGCAAATGCAAGTGATATAACAACAACCGGTGATGGAATAGTAAATAGAGGAAGCGTAACGTTTACCGGTACAGGAACAACAAATGCTAATAAAATAACCGGAGACGGAGAATTAACAATAAGCGGAAGTGTAACAAACTTATCTGAAATAGAAGAGAGTACAATAACAGTAACAAGCGGTAATATGTTAACAACGGATGCAGATAAGATAGATACAACAGAAGGTATAGTAAATGAAGGAAGTTTAGTATTTGTTGATACTGATGGTACGAACAAAAACAAAATAAGCGGAGATGGAATTTTAACAATAAATGGAAAAGTGGAAAATGAAACCGGAACATCAATAGAACAAAATTCAATAAGTATAATGACAAATAAGAGTTTTACTGCAAATGCTGACGATATAACTACGGCAAACGGAATAGTAAATGTAGGAACATTAATACTTACCGGAGGAACAAATACAAATAATATAAATCCCGGATTTAGTGATGCCGGAAGACTAGAAATAAAAGGGGATGTGGAGAATGCAGAAAATATAGCACAGAAAGAAGTAGAAGTTGTAAGTGGACGATTAACAAACAATGAAGGGAAAACAATAACGGCAACAACATTAACGAATAATGGCGAAATAATAAACAGTGGAACAATAACCGGAAGAACCGGAGCAAATAATGCGGTAAGCAATAAAGGAAAAATAACAAATACCGGAAGAATACAAGCAACAGATATATCAAATGAAGAAAATGCGGTAATAAGAAATGAAGGGACAATAGAATCCGGTAATTATATATTAAATAGAGGAACAATAACATCAAATGCGGATAATATAATAATAAATGGTTCAAATAAAGAAATAAAAAATAGTGGTATATATAACATAACCGGCGGAACAGCAAATTATAAAATAACAGGAGACAGTGAAAATAAAGGAATAGTAAATATAAAGAATGATGGAGTGAAGATAAATGATGTAATATCAAACAGTACAATAAATTTAGGTACTGCATTGAATGTAAGTAATGATAGTTATCTGGATACTACATCGACGTTAATAATAGAGAACGGAGCTATATTGATAACAGATAATGCTAGTGTAAATGAAATAGGGGCGACAATAAATATTTTGGATGGCGCACAATGGGAATATCAATTGGATGTAGATTTACAAAATGAGTTGGCAGATAGATTATTGCATATAGAAACAGTAGGAGATGGAAGTTTAGCTACAATAAGCAGCATACATTTAGCCAATGATACTACTACTGCAAAAACAGTATTAATAGCCAATAAAGATATAAATGCATATATTCCTGAAAATATACGTATATACACAACGAATTATAGATATGTAGTAGTAAGTTCTACGGATACCGAGGGAAGAACATGGTTGAATATACAGGCAGCAGGATTCGGAGGTTTACAAGGAGCTGTATATGAAGGAGCAAGCACCTATAATGTGACAGGATCCATAGATTATTTAACGGCATGGATAGAAGAAGGTGGAAAACTGCACGATACATTGAAAGCAAATTTGGAAATAGTAGGATATAACAATGTATTAAAAAGTACGACAGGCGCAAGTGGAATAAAAACAAGTACATATACATTGAAAGTAACAGATTTAAATGAATATTCAGGATTTGAAAATGCAATAACTGTTCAAAAGATAGGTAATGAGATTGGAAAACTGATAGTATCTACAGTAACGTTTAGAAATAATAGCGGATCAGCCGTAATAATAAATGCAGGGGATGTAGAATTATCAAATGTAACGTTTAGCAATAACAGTGCCGATATAGATATAGAAAATAACGGAAATTTAAAAATAAGTAAAGATGATGTTACATTAGATAAAGGAATAGATGGAATAGGAAACACAACAATAGAAAAAGGAGCGACACTGGTAAATGGTGAAGGAAGTATAATAATTCAATCAAGTATGACAGTAGCAGGAACATTAACAAACAATAATGTAAATGAAAATGTAATAGTAGCAACAGATAAGATCGAAGTTAAAAATGACGGTAAAATAATTACGAATGCGAGTGCAATAAATACGATAAATGGAATAATAAATGCAGGAACGGTAACATTTACCGGTGGAAGAAATTCGGATGTGATAACCGGAGATAACGGAAGATTAGAAATAGCAGGAACAGTACAGAACGATTCAAAAGTAACACAGAAAGAAGTGGAAGTTACAGGAAACTTAATAAACAATGCAGGTAAAACAATAAGTGCAACAACGGTAACAAATAAATCAGAGGCAGAGATAGCAAATAGTGGAATTATAAATGCAACAACATTAACAAATGAAACAGGTGCAACAATTGGAAATGCCGGAGAAATAAAGGCAGCAACATTAACGAACAATACAGGAGCAACAATAACAAATACCGGAACAATAACAGGAACGAACAATACGATAACAAATAGTGGAAATGTAACAAATAGTGGAACAATAAATGCAACAACATTAACTAACAGCGGAACAATATCAAACAGTGGAATAATAGATAGTGAAAATACAATAACAAACAGTGGAACAATAACGTCGGATGCAAGAAGAGTAAGAACAGAAGTTAATAACAGTGGAACATATAATATAACAGGTGGGGAAGTAATTTATAAGATAACAGGAACAAACGGAACAATAAACATAAATACCAATGAAGTAATAATAAGTACGTCAATATCTAATAATAATATAAATTTATCAAAAAAATTAACATTAGAAGACGAGAATTATTTAGAAAATTCAACATTGACAATACAAAATGGAGCAATATTAATAACAGATAATGGAACAACAGCAGATGTAAAAGGTACAGTAAATATAGAAAATGATGCAAAGTGGGACTACCAATTAGATATAAATCTACAGGGAACTGCAGCAGATAATTTAACGATAGGATCTGTTGGTGAAAGAAGTACAGCGACAATAACCAGTATACGTTTGGCAAATGATAAAGCCACACAGACTAAAGTAGAAATAGCTAGTAAAGATATACATGCGGAAATATCAAACGAGTTAAACATATATTCAACAACCTTAAACTATAAAGTTACAAGTATAGTAGAAAACGAAAAAACGATATTAGTTTTAGAAGCAATAGGATATGGTGGTCTTGCAGATGCAATATACGATAAAGCAAGTGATTATAGTGTAACAGAAGGGCAAGATGTTACGACATCATGGATAAATGGGAATGATACATTAAAGAAAAATCTGAAAGTACATGGTAACAATAGCATATTAACCAGCACAACATCTTTAAGCGGAATAAAAACAAGTACATATACATTGACAATAAATGATTTACAAGAATATTCAGGATTTACAAATGCAATAACAGTAAATGATGTATCAGGTAAATTGGAAGTAAATAATGTAACCTTTACAGAAAATAAAGGAACAGCAGTAATAACAAACGAAGGAACAGTAGAATTATCCAGCGTAACGTTTAAAAATAATAGTGCGACAATAGATATAGCAAACAATGGTGAAGTAAAAGTAACAGGAGATAAGACAGTATTAGAAAAAGGTATAAAAGGATTAGGAAACACAACAATAGAAAATGGAGCAGAATTAGAGAATGGAACAGGAAGTAAAATAAGTCAATCAAATATAACCATAGCAGGAACATTAACGAACAAAAACGAAAGTGCAAATTCAATAGTAGCAACAGAAAATTTAAAAATAGAACAATTAACAGGAACATTAATAACAAATGCCGGGGCAATAGGAACAATAAACGGAATAGAAAATAAAGGAACATTAAAATTTACCGGTGGAACAAACAAGAATGAAATAACCGGAGATGGAGAGTTAGTAATAGATGGAGAAGAAGTAATAAATAAAAACGGTACGGAAATAAGTCAGAAAAAAATAACGGTAAATGAAGAAAAGAAGTTGAAAGCAAATGCAAGTGATATAACAACAGATGTAAATTACGGAATAGTAAATGCAGGAACGATAGATTTTGTCGGAGGCAAGAACGAAAACAAGATAAGTGGAGACGGAGAATTAGATATAACCGGAACAGTAGAAAATGCAGCAGATGTAAGCCAAGGTAAAGTAGATATAAAAGATACAGGAAAACTAACAAATAATTCAGGAAAGACAATAACAGCAACAGAAGTAACCAATAGTGGAACAGTATCAAATGCAGGAACAGTAGAAGTAACGACATTAACTAACAATGCAACAATAACCAACAGCGGAACAATAACAGGAACAGACAACACAATAACCAATAAGGGAGAAATAACAAATAGCGGAACGATAAGTGCAAAGACAATAGAG
>JAFXOB010000016.1 GCA_017529005.1 Elusimicrobiota bacterium | reverse complement strand
GTTGATATAATCTTTGCAACAAGACAACCTGAAAATTATTCTTTATCGGATTTAAAATCTTTAATTGCTGTTGGCGGTTCCCCAAGAGCAACGATTAATTTAACTCTTGCATCAAAAGCATATGCTTTCTTACAGGGAAGAAGTTTTGTTATTCCGGAAGATGTGAAAACTGTATCCCATGATGTTTTAAGACATAGAATAATATTGAGTTATGAAGCTGAAGCAGAATCCTTAAAATCAGATGATATAATAACTAAAGTATTTGAAACAATTCCTATACCGTAAAGAAGAGTAAAATGAATACAAAAGATATCATAAAAAAAACTATAAGAAACATAGAAATTCGTTCTAATAGATTGGTGAATGAAGGTCTTGGTGGAAAATACCAAAGTACTTTTAAAGGTAGAGGTATGGAATTTTGTGAAGTTAGAGAATATCAACCGGGAGATGATATTAGAACTATAGATTGGAATGTTACCGCAAGACAAAAAAAACCGTTTATAAAAGTTTTCACTGAAGAAAGAGAGATGACGGTTGTTTTTCTTATAGATATGTCTGCATCCTTGTTCTTTGGTAGCCTTTTACAGACTAAAGCATCTCTTGCAGCCGAAATTGTTTCTGTTCTTGCTTTTTCTGCTATAAGAAATAATGATAGAGTCGGCATGTTAACTTTTACGGATAAAATTGAAAAAATTATAAGCCCTAAAAAAGGTAAAAATAATATTTTAAGAATGGTTGATGAATTATTATCTTTTCAACCGGAAGGAATAAAAACTTCTATTTCTGTCGGGCTTAAAGCTATAAATGAAATATGGAGAAAAAAAGCAGTTGTTTTTTTAGTTTCTGATTTTAAAGATGTACATTATGATAAAGATTTAAAATTAGCAGCTAAAAACATGATTTAATTTGTATAGACATCACGGATCCGAGGGAATTTGATATTCCCAAAATAGGTATGGTTGATTTTTATGATTTTGAATATGATAAAGTTTTTACAATAGATTCTTATAATAAAAACATGATGAATAAATATTATAAGAAAATGGCAGAATTTAATTCTGATAAACTTGAAATATTTAAAAAATCAAATGTCGATGTTATAAATATAATAAATGGAGTTCCGTATTTACCTGAACTTATAAAATTTTTTAACAATAGACATAAAAGAAGAGTGTTGGGATAAATATGAAAATAAAAATAATATTATTACTTTTTGCTGTTGTTTTAAATACTGTTGCTGTTTTTGCTTATGTAACATATCCGAAAGCTGTTTTAAGTGTTGATGAAAATTCAATAGATGTAGGAAATATTGTCAAAGCAACAGTTGAAATAACAATCCCTCCGTTTGCTAAACTTTTACAAACTGAAGATGATATTTCCATTGAAGGATGGGATATTCAAGATTTTCATTTTAAGCAGGATATTTTAGACGAATGTAAGTTTATTTTAGATTTATCTATTACGACTTTTAACTCTAAATTAGACAGTGTTTCCAAAGTAAAATTATCATATGTTAATAAAGATGATTTATTGGATGATTCTTTTTTTTGTGATAAATTTTATTTCTTTAGTAACAGTGTTCCGATAAAAGTAAATAGTATTTTTTCCAATTATAAAAGAGAAGAAATTTTTGATATAAAAAATATCAAGGAAATGAATATTCCTATAATATTTTATTTTTTGTGTATTTTATTTGTTTTGTTTGTTTGTTTTGTTATATATAGAGATATTTTAATATTAAAGATAAAGGAAGAAAATGAATTTGTCTTTTCTCCCCGTGAGAAAGCTATTAGAACATTAAATGGTATTTATAATAATAAAGAAATAAGAGTATCTGACATAAATGATAATTATTATTTAATGAGTAGAACTCTAAAGATTTTTATATTGGAAATGCTTGAAATAAAAAATAAAGAGATGACAACAATGGAAGTGTTGGATATATTATCTAAAGAAACAAATCCTTTTCATAAAAATTATCAAGAAATTTTAAGTTTATTTAAAATATATGATAGTGTAAAATATTCTATAGGATTATTAAGTTTAAAAGATTTTTTTGATGTATTTAACAAAACAAAAAAATTGATAAAAAATTTAAGTGTTAGCGTTAAGAAAGATATTGAGGAAAGTAATGATTAATTTTGCATCACCAATCTTTTTTTTGTTAATTCCGTTTTTGGTAATTCTTGTTATCTATATAAGAATACGAGATAATAATAGAAGACAGTCTTTATTAAATTTCCCGCAATATATTTTAGTAAGGGATATTAATAAATCAAAAAAAATTAAATTGTATATGATAACAAGACTTATTACATATACTATATTATTGTTGTTTGTTATTGCTTTAGCAAGACCGCAAATAGGTAATAAAACGGAAAATGTTTTGAATCAGGGAACTGATATTATTATGGCATTGGATGTTTCTACAAGTATGGAAGCATTGGATTTTGAACCTGTAAACAGGCTTGAGGCAGCAAAAAAAGTTGCTATTGATTTTGTAAATTCTAGACAGTTTGACAGAATAGGAATAGTTTTATTTTCAGGACTTGCATTTACGCAGGTACCATTAACAAACGATAAACAAACAGCTATAAGACTTTTAAGTTTTGCTACGACCGGAATGACATCCGTTGATGGTACTGCAATAGGTTCTGCAATAGTTACGGCATGTAACAGATTAAAAGATAGTGAAGCTGACGGGAAAATAATAATATTAATTACGGATGGTGCAAATAATATCGGAGAAGTTGATCCAATAACTGCAGCAGAAATAGCAAAAAGTTTAAATATCAAAATATATACTATAGGTGCGGGTGCTCCGGATGGTGCTTATTATAGGGTTATGGATCCTGTTGAAGGAATGAAAATGGTAAAAGTTGTAGAACAGGAATTAGATGAAAAAACATTAAAAAGAATTGCAGATATTACTGATGGTCAATATTTCAGAGCAAATAATACAAAAATGTTACAGGATGTTATTAAACAAATAGATAAAATTGAAAAAACCGATGTGAATTCAATAAAGTTTGACAGTTATCATGAAATATATGACATATTTGTTTGGATAATATTATTTTTAATGTTATTAAATATATTTTTTAATAATATTTTGTTTAGGAAATTAATTTAATATGTTTTTCAATAGTAAAGTTTTATTTCTATTAATATTTATTCCGTTATTATACTTTTTATGTGTATTGTTTTATAAAAAGAAAAAAAACAACATATTAAGTTTTGCACAGTATAATATGTTACCGACAATTTCAAATATTAATCTAAAAGCTTATTTGATTAAATATTTTTTATTGATGGTGAGTTTGTTTTTTTTAATAATAGCATTGGCAAGGCCGCAATATGGTGCAAAGACTGTTTTTGTATCAAAGAAAGCTGCAACTGTTGTGGTTGTAATGGATGCTTCAAAAAGTATGTTGGCACAAGATCTTAAGCCGAACAGATTGGAGAGAGCTAAATCTATTTTGTCTAATTTAATAGTTAGTTGTAAAGGTAACAAAATCGGTATTATTTCTTTTGCAGGAACGGCATTTTGGCAGTGTCCTATAACGTCGGATATTTTTTCTGCTAATAATTTTTTATCGTCTATCAGTGTTGATAATATGCCTTTAGGTGGAACAAAGATAGCAAAAGCTTTGGATTTGGCTATAGATGGTACTGCAGAAATACCGGAAGGCGCAAAAGCTATAATATTAGTAACTGACGGTGAAGATGATGATAGCGGCTTACATGTGTTAATTGAGAAGGCAAAAAAATATAAAACCAAAATATTTTGTGTCGGTATAGGACAAGCAACGGGAAGTAAAATAATTTATAATAACGAGTATATGAGAGATGAAAACGGAGATGTTGTTATAACTAAATTAGATGAAAAGACATTGCAATTTATTGCTGACGGAACAGGCGGACAATATATAAATTTATCTGAAAGCGAAGATAGTGTATTTAAAATTTTAAAAATAGTTGATTCTTTGGATAAGGCCAAAGACGATGCAAGCAAGGAAATACAAAGAGATGAAAAATATCAAGTTTTTTTG
>JAFXOB010000146.1 GCA_017529005.1 Elusimicrobiota bacterium | reverse complement strand
TGTAAGCAACTGGAAATCCAGTCCGAACCTTAAACATATAAAATAAAAAACTGTTCCTGAAAGCATAACATAAAATGTTACTTTTTCAGGTTGCATATGTTTTATGGTTTTTACGGTTTTTACAAATATCATATACATTGCATACATTATCGCACCGCACACAGAAAACAAAAATCCCAAGAATTTTCCGCCGGTACTCATACCTCCGGCATAGTTCAAAAGTGCAACACCCAAGAAAGCACAAGCAATAGACACCACCGTTGTTTTTGTAAGTTTTTCATGGAAAAAGAGTGTCATAATTAAAGCAACTATTACAGGATAAACAAACACTATTGTACATGCAATTCCGGAATCTATATATTTTAAAGCGGCAAACAGTGCAATAGAAGATACGGCAAAAGTAATACCCACGAAAAATAGTATTATAAACTCTTTAACCGTAACGGACAGATTAATTTTTTTATGAACTTTTAATATATACAAATAAATCAGAAATGCAAACAGATATCTGTAAAACAGTGAATTGGATACGGATGATCCCGTATTATATAACAGTATGGCAAACAAAGGATACAAACCGTAACTTACAGAAGATATTATTGCATCAATAAAACCTATTCTTACCGCTCTTTTCATAATCGTTCTCTAAAAAATAATGTAAGATTATATCAAAAAAAGTGTAGTTTGTCGTTGGTTGTTTGCAGTTGGTCGTTTAAGGCCTTAAGATTTTGTGTTACCTTATTTGTAACTTTCAAAGGATTTACAGATTTTAAGCTATAACGAAGTATTTTCCGCCTGAAGTGTACTGAAGGAAAAACGAAGTGGCTGGTACTCGAAGAAGGAAAATACAAAGTTATAGCTTAAAAGATAAATCCGTTTCGCTAGTTTTGATTTTGATTTATCAAAATAAACCAAATACCAAATTCAAAATCAAAATCAAAAGAAACGAAAGAGTAAGGAACGCCTTTATCCCCGTTCCCAAAAGGAACCCGACAAACGAACTAAACGCGGATTTTAACGCTTTTTTCATATCTTTGGAATCGTTTATAATTTCACCAATTAATGCACCTATAAATGAACCGAAAATTAAAATTATGGGATTAACAAAAATTATGCCGGATAAACTGCCGATTATTGCACCTCTTTCTCCGCTTTTTGTCCCGCCGCTCTTTTTAACCATCCTTGCAGGTATAAAATAATCCAAAACGGTAATAATTACCATAAGTAAAAGGGTTATAACCAAAGTCCAAATACTTAAATTGCATTTTGTAGAAAAGAATGCAACAAACAAACCGAGCCACCCTATAGGAAGTCCCGGAAACATCGGAATAAAAGTACCTACTAGTCCAACGATAATAAGAATAAATGCTAAAACTATTAAAAATATAGACATATCGCTTTCAATAATAATAAATATTTTTATATTATTTTAGCATAAAATTCTATAAATTATTTATAAACTTATAAAAATTTTTTTATTTCATTCATCTTTTTAGTGATATATTCGTTATTAGGATCAAGTTCCAAATATTTGTCTAAATAAAATTTTGCTTTTTCGTAATCTTTAATATATTCATAATATAAACCCAAATTAAAAAATTCCGCCATATCAACATTTGTTTGAACACCTACATCAACTCTAACGCCAAGTTCATGACATTTTTGTTCAAACCTTTTACAACGGTTTAGTCTTACGGGATATGTATTTTTGCCGTCAACGGTTTCCCAATACAAGTGATGATTAAACGGTGTTTTTATGCCGAATTTTTCAGGATGTTCATGTAATGTACTAAACTGTTCTATTGCACAATATGAACGGCTCGGATACACTCTTTCAAAATATTTTCCGGTTTCGGTAATAAACTCTAATGTCTGTTGAAAATCCTCTTCCGTTTCTCCCGGAAAACCGAACATAAAGTTTCCCGTTACTTTAATACCTGCTTGGGAAACATTTTTTAACACATATTTCGCATCTTCTTGTTTATAACCTTTATTCATCAATTTTAAAAGTCTTTGAGAGCCGGTTTCTATACCAAAAATAAGTTTTTCACAACCCGAATCTCTCATTTTTCTGCAAAGAGTTTCAGTCATTTTAGGATTAATAATTGCATTTGCCAGCCATATCATTTTTGTTCCCAACGGCGGATAATTTATCATCAAATCACAGAATTCTTCCAACCTGTCAACATTTGCATTTATTTCCAAATCCAAAAAATCTATATGTATAACATTAGGATGAAATGCTTTATAAAAATTTATTTCCTGATGCAATTTTTCCGCACTTATTTCCCTGTATTTTCCCCAATATGCACAACATCTGCAAAAGGCACATCTCCAAACACATCCCCTTGAAGTTTCAATGGCAAAATGTTCGTTATCATCGTAATCATCTATAGATAAATCTCTATAATCCGGAAAAGGTAACTCATCAAGATTTTGCGGTGGTATAGCCGGTTCTGTTTTAACTATTTTATCATCCTGTTTGTAACAAATACCTTTTATTTTTGACAAATCTTTTTTGTTTCCTATTGCATTTAACAATTCCATTAAAGTTAAGTCCGGTTCACCCGGAATGATATAATCCGGGCAACTGTTTTCAAACAAGAAATCTATATATTTTTTATCTTGAAAGAGTTCTCCGAAGAAAACAATTTTCGTTTCCTTTTTAATATATTGTTTTAACATTCGCAAAAAAACCATACTAGATGTATAAGAAGAGGTCATTAACCAAAAACATATAACATCCGGGCAAGAATTAACAATTTTATTTATACAAAAATCCACCTGTTCTTTGTTTTCGGCAAAGTACTCTTTTATATTTTCCTGCCTTCCCCAAAAAACAACCTGTTCCCATGCCCACAAATTTTTATTTTCGTCACTGCGATTTTTGTAAAGATAATTGTTAACATCGATACAATGAGTTTCAAAACCTTTTGATCTTAAAGCACCTGCAACCTGTGCTACTCTTATGGGCGGTTCTCTTGTAGCCCACATAGGACAATTAAGTAATGTAATTTTCATTTTTTCTCCTTTTACTAACAAATTCTTAATAAAAGGGAAAGATGTTAAAAGGTACAACCAAGGAATGAATAACAAATTCCAAAACATATACCGATAATAAATTTATCGGTACAATAAAAATCCTTTACAAACAGTTTTATTATAAAAACTGTTTTCTTTCCCTCGAAAGTTACAAACAACCAATAGACCGGACTAAACAAATTCTTGTCTTTACCGTTGCGGGGCAGTGTCCGAATAAAAACTTCTACGGAACTTCCTTTGCTTGTTCGTTACGACAATGACAAATATACACTATAAGAACATAATTGTCAATGTTACAATTTGTTTTTATTCAACAATTTATATAAATATTTGTTCGGATTATTATAACAGAGAGTAAAAAGATTATTTTTTAAACAGTATCTTTATAATACTTCTGCCGATTTTTCTTTCAATACCGCTTTTCGTTAAAGGTATACCTGTTCTTCTTGATATTTTATTTTTCAAAGCACTTATACCTAATAATCTTTTCCAAGAAAATGAAAAACCGTATTTTTTAGACATAATATTTACCGTTTAGTTTAAATGAATTTTTTTTATATCTTCAAGAGTTTCTTTTGCATCCTGACTTCCTCTGTTTGCCGCAATTCTGCACCATTGAAGACTTAACGCATAATTAACGGAAACATATTCCCCGTCCGCATACATAATACTTAAATAGTCTGCGGCTTCGGCATGCCCGTTTTGTGCAGATAACCAAAACCATCTGAACGCCTCTTTAAAGTTTTCATTATCGTAAGCAGACAAAGCTATCAAAAATTGAGCTTCACTGTCACCTTCTATTGCTTTTGATTTCCCGCTTTTTCCTTCATCCGTAAAACATTTTAATGTATCTTTCTTTTCCTGTTCATCTCTTACTTCTTTATCTTTTTGTTTTATGGCAAGTTTTGAAAGTGTTTTCCAAAATTTATTTTCTTTTTCATTACTATCATTTTGTTTGGCTAATTCATTACAATCTTCTGCCGTTAGAATTTTCTTTTCCATATTTGTTGCTCCAAAATTTATATATTAAAGGTTTTAACAATATAATTTTATTATTAATTTCGTTTATTATTTATTATCTGCAGTGCTTTCCGTATCAACAAACTTAAGATTATTTTGAATATTATCAAATCTGTTATTAAAAGTTTTATTTGTTTTTATATTTTCATTTTTTGAAATATCTGGATTTTTTGATAATTTTTGTTCAAGTTCTTTTGCTCTGTTTGACCAATACTTTGCCTTTTCCGAATTTTTTTCTTCTCTGTAAAGCCCGTAAGTATAAATATTAGTTAACATAATAACAGCATCCAATGCTTCCTGATTTTCGTTTTCCGCTTTTATTAATAATTTTTCAATTTCTTCCTTCATAATAAGGTCCTGTCACATTGATTTTATTTAAATTTTTTCAAGTTTGGAAGCAGGTACTGCTCTGTTTTTTGCCCAATTTCTTAACCAATCTATTTTTTCTTTCATTGTTACCGAAAGAGGTACACTTTTTTCTATATTGGCAATAATATCTTTAAGTTCAACATCTCTGTTTTCATCAAAAGCATCATATAAAGCGGAAATAACCGCTTGTTCTATTTCCGCGCCGCTATATCCGTCCGATTTATCGGCAAGTAAATTCAAATCAAATTTGTTTATATCTCTGCTTCTTTTCTGCAGATGAATTTTGAAAATATCTATTCTCTCTTGTTTTGCAGGTAAATCCACAAAAAATATTTCATCAAATCTGCCTTTTCTTAATAGTTCAGGAGGTAACTCCGAAACATCATTCGATGTTGCAATTACAAAAACAGGTTTGTTTTTTTCCTGCATCCATGTAAGGAAAGAAGCAAAAACTCTTGAAGCCGTTCCGTTGGAATCGCCGCCCTTCATTCCCGAAAAACCTTTTTCCAGTTCATCAATCCACAATACCGCAGGAGCAATGGATTCTATAGTTTTTATTGCTTTTCTTACATTATTTTCAGATTCTCCGACATATTTCCCGAATATTGCACCCATATCAAGTTTCAATAAAGGAAGTTTCCATATTGAAGATATTGCTTTGGCTGATAAACTTTTACCGCAACCTTGAACTCCCAACAATAAAATTCCTTTCGGTTCCGGAAGACCGAATTTTCTTGCTTCATCACTAAATGCTCTTGTTCTTTTTGATATCCAAGATTTTAAGTTTTCCAGTCCGCCTATGTTTTCCATATTTTCTTGAGAATCATAGTATTCAAGAATTGACGATTTTTTTATTATTTGTTTCTTTTCCGAAAGAATTAAATCTATATCTTTTACATCAAACCTTTTATTGTTCATTATTGCTTTTGAAAAAACATTTTCTATTTCGATTTTTGTAAGTCCGCAGGCCGATTTTAATAATTTTTCTTCTTCATCTTTATTAAAATCAACAACAATTTCGGGATTCTTAGAAACGGATTTACAAAGAGTATCGAAAATTCCTTTAATATATTTTACATCAGGCAAAGGATAATCAAATACAGTTATATCTTTTTCAAGTTCTACCGGAATTTTTAAAACAGGAGAAACTATAAAACAAGTTTTTCTGCTTATTGTCATATTTCGTCCTAAATTTTTTAATGCCTGTATAACTTGTCTGTCATCCATATAAAAATGCAAATCTTTAAACACAAAAATAATATTTTCATCATCTTTCATTTTTTCTGCCGAAGATATTGCAATTATAGGATCTGAAGTTCTTGCAGAGAAGCTTCTGTCAACACTTGATAAACCGTTAACACAATCCCAAAAATAAACAACTTTACATAAATTCGATGCTATTTCGTTTATGGTTTCTGTAACTCTGTCTTCTTCATGAGAAACGATGTAAATAATAGGATATTCCGCCAATACCAATGTTTTTAATTCTTCATAAATTTTTTGTTGATTTGATTCCATAATTAAATTTCCGTTTAATTTTTGTGATTTGTTATAATCCGGATGATTATTAATACAGTATTTATTATACCTTATACATATTGAAAACACAATGTTTTTTTTAACTTGAATTTCAACATTTTAATTAGTATAAAAAATTCATTTTACTAATTTGTTTAATGATGTTTGTTTCCCTTTTAATTTAACATAAACTCTATCATTTTTCATTTTATCTCTGTTTTTTGAGCAGTAATCTCTTATTAAATGGAAATACTCTTTTATATTATTAAATGCAATTCTTTCTTTACAATTTAAACAATGGAATTTTATAACATGGGCTCCCGACAACACCGATGCTACACAATAATAAGGAACCAAACTTTCTTTCCCGCAACAAGGGCACTTATATTTCGGAAATTCCGTACTGTCCACATAACCCGAACACAACCATATTATTCCTATTTCCACAGGCATACTTTCTTTAAATTCTATGTCATTTTCCTTTTCAAATATGTCGTAATATAAAGTACCCAGACTTCTGTTTTTTATTAACTTTGACATGTTTTTTAGCACATAATGTTTTTGTGTTTCTGTTTTTGTAAGGAATTTCTTCATTTTTCCTCCTTTAGCTCTATGTTTATAGTGCAGGCAAGTAAAGTGACTAAATCCACACTGTATTTTATTACCAATAAAAAAAGCTCCTTTAGCCGTTTAGGGCCGGCAAGTAAAACCAATAAATCCACCCGTTGTTTATTTTATAATATAATTTCTGTTGTTTGTCAACAAAAAACTTTTTAAATAAAAAAATCACATAAATATGTGATTTTATTGTGATATGATTTAATTGTTAAAACAGTTGCCTAACGGGTCATTTACACGACGGAATTTCCGTAACTTTAAGAAAAATAACACATACTATGTGCAATTGCGGTGCTTTATCTATTGCCGAATTACAACAGAAAGCAAAACTTACACTTGTAAGTCAAACAACAATAAGTGAAGGTTCAGCACATGATGTTATTGTAAAAAATACATCTATGCAAAGTTAAAAAACTCATAAAATGATTTTAAAAGGCATAAAATCTAAAAAAATATAATGATTTATAGATAAGTTTTAAAACAGATGCATTTTTTTATTTGTGGTTTGTCTTTATTTGTAGGTAACAACTTTTAAATAGTGACATTAGCTTGTTGTTTCAACGAAAAATCAGTTAGTCAAAATGTGTTAAATTATTTTTTTAATTATTATCTTTAAATCTTTGTGCTTCATTAAGTAAAGATGTAGAATAATATATACCATATTTTTCAAGATTAGGTAAAATTTGCAGATTACCTTTATCTGAAAAAAAAACAGAATTTATTTTTGATATTCCATGTTGTTTTTGTATTAATATTGAAATATTGTGATGTAAATGTGAACCTTCTGATAAATTTGTAACAAATTCTTTACAATCTAAAAAACCTTCTTTTTGTATTAAATAAGAATACATGTTATTTAATTGTTTATTCCATTTAACAGCAACAATATTTATATTTAAAATGAACGTTATCAGTAATATAAAATTCAATAATTTTAAATATTTTATATTGATATTCTTATGTTTATTATAAATTATATATATAATAAGTGAAAAAATTAAAGGCAGTATATGATTTAATATTCTAAATGCAGCTATTGCATATATAAAATTTACTATTATTAAATATCCAAAAATTGTTAACATAAATATTGTTGTAGAAAAGTGTATTATCTTTGATTTTTTATTCTGAATTAACAAATATATCAAAACAGATAATATTGTAGAAAAAAACACGAATAAATATAAATATTTTGAAGAAAATATCTCATCAAATATATATGTACTATCT